>WALP01000026.1 GCA_015522785.1 Candidatus Parvarchaeota archaeon | reverse complement strand
TGCAAACATAAACAATACCGGGGCAAAATATGCACCTATATCAAACATGTTCACATTTGGATTTATTGCATGGATAATTTTGAATGTGTATCCTGCTACATATGCGGACAATGCGTTTTCGCGCGTCGCGTCAAACCCGTCTGGGTAGTACCTGAGAGTATCATTTGAGGGGAGTTTTCCATCTTGTGCAATCAACTTTGAGTACCTAAGGAAGACATATGGGTCATCTGGGCTAATGAGATATTTGTGCTTCAATTGAGGAATATCCGCGCTTCTTGAGTAGAATCCCCCGAGGATTATTAAAAATAATGTTAGGTATATCAATGATTTTTGGTGTTTTTTGAAAAAGTCAAATATTTTATCGAAGTCAATTTCGATTTCCTTCTTATTATTCTCATCTTCCATGTTCTAAATCACCTTTATCTGTTTAAAAAACTAACTAAACAGCAACGGAGTCACGCTTACTTCTAATAACGCGCCTATTATAAGCATTAATATTGCAAGTGCAATTAAATCAAATGAATCCATAACAACTTCATAAAATCTAGGGTCTTTGTAATCTGACTTGACTACTGCAGCAGAGATTATCCCGCCGGCGATTGCACCAAGGAAGTACCCTGCGACTTCAGGAAGCCCATGAATCATATATCTTGCGACCCCAAGGGAACTTGCTTTGAAGTATGAAAAAATACCTCCGCCAAAATTTGCTATTTGTCTTTTGATAAAATTCCCCATCGCTACCGCGAGTATGCTTGCGTTCCATGCTAGTATAAAAATAGCCCCCGCACCGTATAAGAAGGAAAATAATATCGCGAAGAGTAGCACCTTAAAATTGTTTAGTAATATTATTTTTAAACTATCCTCCGCTGTGAATGCTCCTTGAATGCTTGATGGGCCAACTATTGATGTTATTGTCTTTATCTGCTTTGAGAAAAAAAGATTACTGATTTTTTCTGGAGAAAAGATGTAAGTTACTATAAAAAGTGCTAAAAACCCAAAAAACATAAGGGTAAATACCATCATAACATCTTTGTGGGATTTAATTAACGGTATCTTTTTGGTAATTTTTATAGCTGTCATTTCCTCTTCTTCTTCAAGAGTTAAAACATTAATCAGCAGTGGAAGTGCTGCAAGAGTCGTTAGGAATATTATAGACAAGCTTGGCTCATCGGGGAATATAAAATACGCAAGTATTACTGCGACCGCAGCGTAGAATATACCAAGCCAAAATGATGTACTTGGGTGTTCTCTTACATGTGAGGGGCTCAATATATTCTCCAAAACCATAATCAAAACTAAAAAAAGAAAAGTTATATAGATTACTGAATTAAATTCTCGTATGGGTGTTAATTTAAGGGATTTGATTGTCGCGAGGGAGATAAAGCTCAAAGATATCAACAATAAGAAGATTGGAATTGATGCTTATAATTGGACGTATCAATTTCTTTCCACAATCCGACTTAGGACTGGAGAACTTTTAATGGACAGCAATGGAAATGTAACTTCCCATTTGATAGGTATCTTTAATAGGACAATAAATCTGTTGAAAAATGGAATAAAGCCAGTTTATGTATGGGATGGAAAACCCCCTGAATTTAAGCGCAAGACGTTGGAAGCGCGGGAAAAAGTTAAGCTAGAGGCGATGAAATCTTTCGAGGGCGCTAAAACTGATGAGGAAAGGATGAAGTACGCCCAACAGACTTCTAGATTAACGAAAGATATGATAGATGAGGCAAACAAGCTTTTGGAGTTGATGGGTGTTCCACATGTCATGGCGCCGAGCGAAGGCGAAGCACAAGCAGTTTATATGACAAAGAAGGGGGACTTGTGGGCAGTCGCTTCTCAGGATTGGGATTCTCTTCTTTTCGGAAGCAGATTGCTCATACGAAATCTCTCTATCTCTGGAAAAAGAAAGATACCACGGACGAGAATTTATAAAATGATTAATCCTGAGATTATCAACCTTGATGACAATTTAAACCGGTTGGGTATAACAAGGGAACAGTTGATAATAATTGGCATGCTTATCGGAACGGATTACTGCAGTGGTGTTAAGGGTTATGGTCCAAAGAAATCCTTTGCGTTGGTTAAGAAGGAAAAAACCTTGGATAACGTTCTTAAGAAAGTTGAGTGGGAATGCAATGTTAGCCCACACAAAATTTATGATTGGTTCTTGAATCCAACCACGACTGACGATTATGCTCTTGAATGGAAAGAGATGGATAAAGAGAAACTTTTCAAGTTTTTAGTTGATGAGCATGAATTTAGTCAAGCCAGGGTGGAAAGCCAATTAAGTCAGATATCTGAATCAAGTAATAACAGGCAGATAGGTTTGGGTAAGTTTTTAAAGTAATAATTAATTCTCTGTTCCTATGGGTGTAACTCTTTTACAGCAGCTTATTGGTATGTTTAATTTAGAAAACTCGCCGCAAATCATTAACTTTTTTATCGTTTTAGTACTAGGGTTTATATGTGGGAGAGTATCGCGATGGATTGTAGTCAAATTTTCTTCCATTTTTGATTTGCCGAAATTTACAAGAGGGACAGATAAATTAATCCATAAACTAGGTTATTCTGGAAACACTATTGAGATGATTGCAGATTTGTTCAAGTGGACAATTTATATTTTGTTTATAGGTATTGCAATCCAGGTTGCGTTTGGGGAAAAGTTTCTAACTAATTTGTTCGTTAGCTTCACAACATACATTCCAAAGCTTGTGATTGCTGTAATATTTTTGATTGCTGGATTTATTTTTGGGGATATTTTAGGTTCTATTGTTGGAGGATTGATAGAAAAGTCGCCTTTAAAATCCGAAGAAAGGGGTATAGCTTCGTCTGTCTCCGCAAAAGTTACAAAGTGGATAACAGTGATAGCGTCATTTATAATTGCACTTGAGGTAGTAGGTATTCACACAGAAATTCTAACAGTTTGGTTTGGTGTCATCCTCATTGCGATTGCTTTGTTTGTGATAGTTGGAACAAAAGATTTGGCTTTGAATCTGTTTGCAGGAATTTATTTACAGGCGCTTCCGGACTTTAGGAAGGGATTCACTATAGAGTTTGAGGGGCGCAAAGGAATCATAAAAAATGTTGGATTGGTGTACACAACAATTCTGCATGGAAAGAGCGAAGTTCAAGTTCCAAATTATCTTTTTATGAAAAAAAGTTTTGTGATTAAGTGATATAATGAAAAAGATTATTGTTGGATTAGTTGAACCCGTGAAAATAATAGGTAAGAACAAAACTGTTAGTGCTTTGGCTAAGATGGACACTGGAGCCGCAAGGAGCAGTATTGATGAATCCCTTGCAGATGAAATTGGATTAGGTCCTGTTATAAAGTTTGTGAGAGTGAAATCCGCAGTAAATGGCGCAAAATATGTAAGGCGCCCTGTTTTTAAGGCAAGAATTGAAATTGGCGGCAAACACATTCCTGTCGAATTGAGTGTGGCAAACCGAAAAAGGTTGAAGTATAAAGTTTTGATTGGTAGGGATATTCTTCATTCAAAATTCATAGTTGATGTTGAGCATTCACACAAAACTGTCAAGAAAACGGTAAAGGAGTAAATAGCGAATATGGTAAACTTAGCTGTTTTGGCGCCGCAGGGAAAATCAATTTCTACAGACATGTTAATCTCTGCAGCGAAAAAGATGTTCAAAAGGGTAGATTTTATTCCTATAAATGAAGTTTCTCTTGAAGTCTCTGATAATTACGGAATAACTCATGAGGATGATTCTCTTTTGGATTATGATTATATTCTCCCGCGAATTGATTCTAAGCATGCCGCATTTGGGTATCATATAATAAAAATGCTTGATTTTTTCGAAGTTAAAAAACCATATCCTGCTGAAAGCATTCTTATCGCACATAACAAATTTGCCACACTTTTCGAGGCGAAGAAATTCGGTGTGCCTGTACCACGAACAATTTATACCGCATCCCAAAAGTCTGCAAATGATATTATACATAAGATGAGCTTTCCAGTTGTTGTTAAATTAGTTAGCTCATTTGGTGGAAAAGGAGTTCTTTTTTTAGAGGGTGAAACCGCTGCAAAGAGTGTCTTTAAGACATTAGATGTTTTGAAGCAGAACTTGCTTTTAGAGGATTATATCGAAAATCCCGGTGAAGATGTAAGGGGGATAGTGGCAGGTGACGAAATAGTTGGGAGCTTCAAAAGAATTGCTAAGAAGGGTGAAAAACGCTCTAACTTTTTCCTTGGCGGTGTTCCAAAAGATTACAAACTTAGTGAGGAAGAAAAAGAAATTTGTTTTAAAGCTGCCGAGGCGACAAAGTCAAAAATTCTTGCGGTGGATATGGTCCAAAGCAAAGAAGGTTCTAAAGTTATAGAAGTCAATTTGAATCCAGGCATCAAAGCTATGGCAAAAACAGAAACTGGTAAAAATGTTGCCGAAAAAATTGTTCGATTTTGTCACAATGAGACTAAGAGGTAATTATGAGATTTTGTTACATAGGCAATGACAAAAAGAAGGAGACCGATGACATATTTTTAGAGTTATTTAGGAAAAATGGGAATGTTAAATATGTTGATGTGTCAAACATATCATTGCTGATTGACGGAGGCATAAATTTTGTTTATGAGTATGAGGACATATCAAAATTTGATGCGCTATTTTTTAGGATCCCACGTTCAAAATATGAATTGGCAGCTTCTATTCTCGATGCTCTCCCGAAAAACATTTCCTGTTTAACTTCTCCAAAGGCATTTCAGGCGGTGTCTTCAAGACTTTCCCTTTATAGAATTTTATCTCTTTCTAATATAAATGTTCCAAAAGTTATTTTTTCAGACAACCCTCAGACATCAATTTTTGACTTGAACCTCTTGAGATTCCCCGTTATGATTAAAGTTCCGACGGACAAAAAGAAAGTCATGCTTGCAAATTCTCAGCAGGAAGCAAAGTCCATGGTAGATGCCCTTCAAGTGCTGGAACAACCGATTTTGTTTGAAGAGTACTACCCTGAAGCTAAAGTGATTCATGCTTTTGTGCTTGGGGATGAAGTCGTAGCAGCGCTCACAAAAAAGCCGGAGGATATAAATTATGTTGGTGGGAAGCTAAAGAAAATAAAACCCTCTAAGAAAGTTGTACAGCTGGCGCTAAAAGTTGCAGATACTCTCAACACAGAATTTTTGAGAGTGGATATACTTGACACCGCAGAGCCGATAGTTGTGGATGCAAATTTATGTCCTTTCTTGGCGGATGCGATTAAAGCTAGTGATGTTGACATTCCAAAGAAAGTTGTCCTTTATTTAAAATCAAAAGTTGAATCAAAGAACAAAGCAGAAAAATTGTTCGACGAAGTTAAATCTATATTTTCATAATTATCTTAACATCCCATTTATAATTATCTCAGTAGCTTCCTCTTCACTCAATCCTTTGGACATAAGTGTCTCAAGCTGTTTTTTGTTTATTCTTCCCAATGATGCCTCGTGAGTTATGCTTGCAGTTTTTTCTTTGACTTCGACTATTGGGATTGCGGAAACCATACCTTTGTCTTCAATTATCTCTGTGCAGTCCACATGTCCTTTTGTGTTTTTACCAATACCTTTCATCACACTCTTCACTATGCATCTCGCCTTTTGAGTGGCGGCGACTCTGCTTTTCAACAGCCCTTTTGAATTGTTGCCAATTAAGTTCATTTCTTCAACAATTATTATCTTGTCATCTTTCCTGCCAAGAACTTTTGTGAAAACATCTGCGGCTGCATTTTTACCTAAATTTAATTTATAATTAATATCTAATGTCCCAATTACTCCCTGCTTTGTTGCAAACGCTGATTTAAAGTAACTATTTTCTTTGAGTTTCATTCTTATATGTGGATACACTTTTGCGCCCTTTTTGCCGTGAAAATGCTCTTCGTCATAAATTAACCTTGAATTTTTACCGATAACAAAATTTCCATTCATGATATGAGTCACATTTTTTGATTTTGGAAAGAAACAATGGGACAATATTTTAATGTCAACACTATCTTCAAGTGTTAACTTCACGTCTATATTTTGTGTCATTTTTTCCTTTAAGACGCCGAAGCACATGTGGATAGGCATTTTCAATTTAGTGCCTTTTTTTACATTTACACATACCTTCAATCTTTTACCAATTTTTTTTGTGCGTATTGAAACGCCCTTCACATTTTGTATATCCAAAACTTTGTTTTCATTTACTATTAACCTCGGGTATTTAAGTAGTTCTTGGGAAACAAATCCACTTTTTTCATATTCTTTTATAAATTCCTTGAATTCTTCTTCAAAATTCATAATTTTGCACCTTTGCAATCTTTTTTGAAAAGTTTATTTATATCTCGTGGTGTTCCACTCTTCACAATCTTTCCATTACACATGAGAGAAGCTTTTGTTGCGATTGAGGTAATCTCTTCCCTATGTGTTATAAGCACAACTGTTGTACCATTTTTGTTGAGTTCTTTGATTAATGATTTTATTTTGTTGATTGAAATTATATCAATCCCTGAATCTGGTTCGTCTAATATTGCGAGCTTCGGATGGCTTGCGATTATCGCTGCAAGTTCAACTCTCTTCCTCTCACCTCCGCTGAGGGTGTCGTCCAAAAATCTTTCAGAGTATGATTCTGGAAGCCCGACTTTTTTAAGAGTCTTTTTTATTTCTTCAATTCCGAGGTTGCTGTCGATTTTGATATATTCCCTTATTTTTATTCCTTCAAAAGAAGGAGGTGTTTGTCTCATAAACCTTATCCCTAATTTTGCTCTTTTTGTTATGCTCAATTTTGATATATCTCTATTTTCAAGAATAATTTTTCCTGTATATTTTGTAATCCCCATTATTGCGAGAGCGAGAGTTGATTTTCCAACACCATTAACTCCTAATATTACATGAATATCTCCTTTTTGCACGGATAAGTTTAACCCATTTAGAATGGTATTTCCGTTTTTCTTTACACTAATGTCTTTTAGTGAAAGCAAGTTCATAAACACTCATACTAATTATTGCTTAAAAATGTTCCTAATGGCTATATTTAATAATACATTTTTACATATATAATCTATGATTAAAGGAGTGAAAGGAAAGAAGATTGCCGTGGCGATGAGTGGAGGAGTAGACAGTTCTGTCTGTACATTTCTGTTAAAGCAATCTGGCGCTGACGTTTTTGGAATAATAGCAAAGATGTTGCCGAAAGACGAAAAAGAGATAGTATCTGCCAAGCGCATTGCGGATATATTGGGTATTAATTTATATGTTATTGACTTACAGAAAAAATTCAAAAGAGAGGTAATAAATTATTTCATAAAAGAAAGTCTCAATGGAAAGAATCCAAATCCTTGCGTTCCATGCAATCAAAAAATAAAATTTGGTGCATTAATTAAAGAAGCAGAAAAACTTGGGGCGGAGCTGGTGGCGACAGGGCATTACGCCAGGTTGACAAAACGCACAGGAAAAATAACATTAAAGCGGCCAGTGGATGTTAGGAAAGACCAGTCATATGTTTTAGCAATGGTTCCCAAAGAAGCGTTTTCAAAGCTATTGTTCCCGCTTGGAGGTATGAGTAAGGAAGATGTGCGTGCAATTGCGAAAAATAATAACCTTCCAGTTTACGACAAGCCAGAGAATCAGGATTTGTGTTTTCTTGACAGAGAAAAAGGAGATTTCATAGAAGATAATATCCATCAAAAGATTGGTAAGGGTAATATTGTTGATAAAGATGGAAATATTCTTGGTAAGCACAAGGGTTATATCCACTATACCATCGGACAACGAAAGGGATTAGGGATAAGTTTGCATAAGCGTCTTTATGTCATCGACATACATCCGGATAAAAATGAGGTTGTTGTTGGTGAGAGAAAAGATTTATTTAATAAATATTTTTATGTTAACAAGTTGAATTGGGTTTCAATTGACACACCTAAAAAGCCATTCGTGGCACAGGTACTTGTTAGAAACAAGACAAAGCCAAAAAAAGTTAGGGTAATTCCTGAAGGGGGAAAAGTAAAAGTTGTTCCTCTTGAGCCAATATGGGCTGTTTCCCCTGGACAAATTGCAGTTTTCATAAAGAAGGATGTTGTGCTTGGAGGAGGGTGGGTAATTTGAAGTTGCCAACAAGAGAAGAGTGTTTTAAACTTTTGAAAAAATATGGTACTTTTCCGAATATAGTCGAGCATTGCAAAGTTGTCAACAAAGTCGCGGTTTATCTTGCGAAAAGATTAAGTGATAAAGGGATTAAAATAAATATTGATTTGGTTGATAGAGCTTCTTTATTGCATGATATAGCTAAGTCAAAAGCAATTCTGGAAAATATACCTCCAGAGGAAGAGAATCACCATATTGATGGAGAAAAAATTTTAATTAAGGAAGGTTATCCTGAGGTTGGAAGAATAGTGCGCATGCATTCTCTAAAAGAGATAGCTAATTTGAAAACTTGGGAAGAAAAAATTATGCAATATGCCGATTTGAGAGTTAGGCACACGGATATAATTGGATTAAGAGAAAGGATAGAAGATTTGTATGCGAGGTATAATGTCCCTCCGGAAAAAAGGGTTGATGAAAAGTTGGTTTATAATCTCGAGAGGGAGATTTATGATGTAATTGATGATTCTCCTAAAAAGTTGAAAGAGGAAGTTGAGAATGAAAATTAAACAAGCGGCTGAAAGAGAAATGAAAAGGATGGAAGAGATATTCAGTAATGTTGAGATAATAGATGATGAGAAAGGTAGAGAGTTTTTTTCATTCGCGGAGAATTATTTCAATGACGGAAAATATTTTTTCGAAAATGAGAAGTATGTTGAATCCTTTGAGGCGTTTATAATTTCGTGGGCATATTTAGACATCGGGCTTAAGCTAAATTTCTTCAAAGTTGGGAAAAATGTCAAAAAGTATTTCACTTTATAGACAATGATTTATACTCTTTGTGGAGCCTGTTAACTCTACTGCGTGTCACATAATTTTTGTGGTGTTTGAAACCACCACCCATACTAAATGGTATATGGAGTAGTTCATGTATGAGCACTTTTTCCTTTTCATGTTCGGGGAGGTTGTCATAATTTTCTGAGATGACTTCTATTATATAATGCCCTTTTATCCCAAGTGATTTCTGCCATATTTTTGAGAGGGCGTGACACCTTGCGATTGTCCTTTTTGCTTTTGAACCTCGACTTTTTAAGCATTTGACTCTGTTCAAATCAATGTGTGTCATATTAAGTTTTTTAACAATATCCTCTACTTTTGAGGTTATAATGGAAGAAGGTTCATATTTTATTGTCATATCATTTCACTATAACTTTGCCGGTTAGCTCAGGATTAAATTCGGAGGAATAAACAAATACTCCGTTTTTCTCGAAAGTATGAGTATATGACCTATGTGGTAAAAGTATTGGGCTTGTAAAATCAGCGCCGTTAATTCGTTGCTTTGATATACAGTTATTAACCCATGTGACACTGCTCCCTTTTTGGATGGTTATCTCAGCAGGGTTGAAACTGTCACATTCTATTGAAATAATACCTCTATGAGTGGTAGTATTACTGTCTAATAATTTTTGCCTATCTTCAGGGTAAATCATCAATACATACACAAAAAATAAAACCAATAACCCAATTATTATTATCGATGCAGTTGATGTAATTCTTTCCATGCTAAATAATAAATTGTTGTAATATAAAAAGTTAATCCAAGTTAATCCTTTTCCATAACTCATTAAGCCTTTTGGTGGAAAACCCCATGGATGGATAGAACACAAGTAGTTTTGTTTTGCTTTCAAACTTACCTAAATATTTGTTTGGCACTACAATAGCCTTTGCATTTTCAAGCATGGCAACATCAATGATTCTATCAATCGTGTTTTTTGACTTTGAGATATTATAATATGTGCATTCCTCATCTGTGAAATAATACTTTTTTTCAAATTTTTTTGCTACTCTCTTGCTGCTGTCCGTATCGACAATTATTACATAACTTCCCCTCCTCGCCATTAGGAAGGTGTTTATCCATCCCTCTTTTTTGTCTGACACTACACACAATACTTTTCCTTGGACCCCTATCGGAAGTCCGCCCCACCCTTTGTAATATTCACTGAAGGCATATGTCCTCTTTTTATTTACCTCAAAGGATATGTTTATATCATAATTTGTCAAATCAACTTTCCCTTTTCCCTTTTCAACTATGTACGCTCCTATCTCTGCACTGGTTTTCATGGATGATAATGGAAATCCTTTGTCCCTCCTCCTTGTAGAAATCCTAAACTTTCTTTTCCCGCTTTTTTTGTATGCTTTAAGTGCCCATTTTTTCATTTCATCAATGTCGCTTTTGATAATCTCTGCCGGAGAATAAGAGACAATTCCAAAGACATTTTTGAGAACTTTCAGTGCCTTTTTAAATGGATGGCACCAGATGTAGATTCTAGCGCCCTGTTGTTTTATTTTTTCTATTTCTATTTTGTTTTCAAGCAGGGCTCTTGATATATTGTCAGCGAGTTTTTTTTCAAACTCCCTTCTAATCCAGTGTGACTTTATGCCAATTTCGCCATACCTAACTATTATTACTTTTTCCATTTTTTCATCCAAAACCAGAGATTTCCTAATATTAGAACAGTAAAGATGACATCAAAGATGAAGAACACGCTATTTGACACATTCATGAAAAAAGTCGTAAAGTATAATACCCAAATGACAAGTATTGAAATCATTGAGACATTTATTACTCTCTCCAAATTCTTTTGTTGTTTTTTCATAAAATGTGCTAAGCGAAATACATTTATAATGATAACTTTTAGAAAATTCTATTAAACTAAATATAAAGGGGTGAATAAATTGAGTGACGAAGAAAAACACGAAAAACATACTACAAGCCACAAAGTAAAGCTAAAAGTTTCTAAACTACAGGTTTTTCAGATTTTAACAGTTGTTTTAGCAGTTGCATTGGTTGCAAGTGTTGCATTTAACATGACCGGAGCAACAGCTATGAGCGCTGACACAGTTGGTAGGAACACAGCTGAATTCTTGAACAATAACATTCTGGCAAGTTCAGGAGTCACTGCGACATACATAAAAGGGACAACATCACACGGCATGTATAATCTGACTGTTGCAATTGGGAATCAGACGGGTAACTTATTTGTAAGCTCGGATGGATCTCTTTTGTTCATCAACCCAATTGACATGTCCAAAAAAGTAGAAAAACCAGCGCAACAACCACAACAGCAGCAGAAAGAAGTTCCGAAAACAGATAAGCCAGTAGTCAAGCTTTTTGTAATGAGTTACTGTCCATATGGAACACAGATGGAAAAAGGTATTATACCTGTAATCAAAGCGCTTGGAGACAAGGTGGACTTTAAGGTAGAATTTGTGTATTACTCAATGCACGGAGAGAAGGAATTGAAGGAAAACATGTTGCAGACATGCATACAAAAGGACTACAGTGACAAATACTTGGACTACTTGGAGTGTTTCCTTGACAAAGGGGATTCACAAGGTTGTGTAGCAAAAATGGGCTTTGACAACGCGACTTTGACAAATTGCGTGAATGACTTGGACAATGAATATAATATAACTGCAATGTATAACGACAAGTCAACATGGTTGAATGGAAGGTTCCCATTGTTCCCAGTGGATAAGGCAGACAATGAACAGTATGGCGTGCAGGGCTCGCCGACATTGGTTATAAATGGCGTACAAGTCCAAAGCGGAAGAGATTCTGCAAGTTTGTTGAGCACAATTTGTTCGGCATTTACAACAGCACCAGCAGAGTGTAACACAAACTTGTCATCGACAACACCATCTCCAGGATTTGGACTGGATGGTACAGGAACAGATAGCGGCAGTTGCAGCTAATTTCTTTTTTCTTTTTTATTGATTTTTATCATTCGTGTCTAATTATTTTTACAGGACTTTCTCCCCATTTGTAATCGACGCCCATATCATCGAGCTTGGATTTCCATTTTCTCAAATCTATGTCATTCGGCTCGAAAATTAAGATTGTGTCATCAGTTTCGGCGTAGATATGAAGTACATTACCCTCTTTACCATTATCAAGGTTTATGTAAAAATTTGGGGATTCCAAGTTATCAACTTCCCTGAGGAATGTTTCCCAGTCATGAATTATTTTAGCTTCCATTATTTCACCTTCTTTGACATGTAATACCACTTCAAGTGGAACCAGTAATCTTTTAACACAGCGTCAACTTTTAACCCTTGCTTTTTGTAAAAATTTATGGCGGACTTGTTTTTTTCAGGGGTTTTTATTGCAATTTTGAAACATTTTTTCTTTTTAGCGAAATCCTCAACTTTCTTCCAAAGCTTGGCACCGACACCTCTTCTTCTGGCATTTTCCGCGACTATAAACTCATCAACATAGCAGATGTCCCCGTTGATGATGCAGGTTACACATCCAATAATCCCCTCTTCGAGAGCGCAGAAAGCATATGTTTTTTCATTCCACTTGACGCCAATTGAGGCATCGTATTTTTTCCACTCTTTGTTCATGAAACCCCTGATTTCATCCAGTTTCATATTTTTTATTTTCATGTGAAAACAAAACCAGCAAAATATTATATCTTTAGTGGAAGCAAGAATTTGAAAGCGGGCGGAGAGAGTTGAACTCCCCTCTACCGGTGACTGCTTATCACAGCCAATGGCTCATCTCACCGATTTGACCGACTGCAGCTTCGACTCCAAAAGGAACGGTCGCATAGCCGATCTGCCACGCCCGCACAATTTAACATTAACAAGAAGTGTTTTAAATTCTTTTCCTAATCTTTGTTCCCTCGGGGGTGTCCTGGATTTCCCATCCCATACCGCGGAGTTTTTCCCGTATTTCGTCGGATTTTTTGAAATCTTTTTCCTTTCTTGCGTTTTCTCTTTCAGCTACAAGTTTCTTTACCTCATCAGGAACTTCAGCTTTTTCGTGCTCTAAAATTCCGAGAACTTCATCAAACTCAAGCATTGCGTTTTTCACTTCTTCGGCGTTTTCCCTTCCAAACTCGCCGCTGCCAATGAGCTTGTTAACCTCTGAAACGAATTCATGTACTGCCGACATAGCGCCGGGCATGTTCAAGTCGTCATCCAACGATTCATTAAATCTTTTTTTCACTGCGGCAATTAAATCCTTGACGTTTTTATTGTACCCTTCATTTTTTATCTCCTCAAGCTTGTCCATGAACTCAACAAGCCTGTTTACTGTTATCTCGGCGTCTTTGAGCCCGTCAAATGTGAAATTCAACGGCGAGCGGTAGTGCGCGTTCATTAAAAGATATCTAACAGCTTTCGCGGAGTATCCTTTTGCCAAAATATCTCTGAGGGTATAAAAATTGTTGTATCTCTTTGACATCTTTTTTCCCTCGACAAGCACCCACTCATTGTGAAACCAGAATCTTGAAAACTGCTTTCCTGTCGCGGCTTCGCTTTGAGCGATTTCATTTTCGTGATGTGGAAATATCAAATCAACTCCCCCAGCGTGGATGTCTAAGGTTTCGCCAAGATATTTCATGCTCATTGCAGAACACTCTATGTGCCATCCAGGGCGTCCGCGAATTATTTCTTCGTTTCCATCGAATTTAAATTTGGCGTCCCAGTAAACATCTCCATCCTCTTTTGAATATGCTTTCCAGAGGGCAAAGTCGTTTGCCTCTTCTTTCTCATATTCATCTTGTTTTACTCTCGCTCCAGCTTTCAGTTCATTGACTTTTATGCCTGAGAGTTTTCCATAATCCTTGAACTTGGAAACATCATAATAAATTGAATTGTCTTCCCCTTTGTATGCATATCCTTTGTCAATTAAGGTCTGGATTAATTTTCTCATATCTTCTATGTGCTCTGTCGCCTTGGCATATATATCAGCAGGAATCAGGTTTAGTTTTTTTGAATCCTCAAGAAATGCCTTTGAGTATTTTTCCGTGAATTCTTTCAGGGAAACGCCTTCTTTTTGGCTGTCCCTAATTGTCTTATCATCAACATCAGTGAGGTTCATCACGTGCTTGACATCATACTCCTTATACAATAGATATCTTTTCAAGATGTCCTGCGCGACATAGCTTCTGAAGTTTCCAATGTGCGCGTAGTTGTATACCGTTGGACCACAAGTGTATAACTTTACAAGGTTTCCTTCTAATGGTTCAAATTCTTCTTTTTTCCTTCCAAGAGTGTTGAACAACATTAATACCATGAAGAAATCTAAGAAATAAAGAAATAAAAGGTTTCCTAAGGTTCGGGTGGCCAGCCGAAAAGAGAGTTGAGCCTTCTCCTGACGAACTTGTTTTTCATTGAGATTATCAGCGCGATTACGACAAGCGCCAGGACCACCCACGGCCAGTATACATTTACTATGTAAGGTATTTCCATAATGAGATGTAGTAATCAGGCAATTAAATAAATTTCTCTTTCGTAAACGTTTCTCTTTTGAAGAGAAAGGTTTCTTGGGTTTTCTTTAGCACAGGTTTCTTTCCAAGAAAAGTGTTTCGGGGAACTCATTAGCTACCCTGTATCTCATCGGCTTGCGCCTCGTTGGGTGTTACACTTAATCATCGTCCCCCACGGATTTATAAATTATAGGATTATAAGATTTGCTATGCGAAGGAAAAAGACATCATTAACTTTGTGGTATTTCTACTTTGGAATCTCTGCGGTGTTTGTAATTATTGGGTTCTTTTGGATATTTTCTTATCTCGCCGCCACACCGCATTACATTGCTTCATCTGTGAATGAGAGCATAAAAAATCAGTCATCAACATTAGTCATAAACAAGCCACCATTCCCATATACTGCGGCGTTTTTGGCGGTTTTTGGCATAGCAACTTTTTTAATAACAAAATATTTCTACGACAAGGAGGGGTATCATGTTAAAAGAACCAGAAAGCATGGATGAATGCTCATTTTTTACGAGAAGGGTGTTAGATGATGGCACCAAGTTGGTTGCGTGGGTACCTAAGGGCGCCACAATTGTGAATGTTAAATATACCTGTGGCGAATGCGGAAAAAGTGGAGAAATTACACAGGAATATCATAAGCCGATAACCTTCCTGTGCCAGCATTGCGGGCACAAGATAGTGGTTGTTCCATTGAAGAAGGGACGGGGAAGAAAAAAGAAAACTAAATAGCTTCATATTTGAACAATAATGTATCCCCTTTTGCAACAATGTAATCTTCTAAGGGTGTGGTTATTTGAATTTCATTTCCATCTTCTATTTTGTATGCTTTCCATTCGCTAACCTTCGTGTTGCAGTAATCTGCTATGCAGTATATACTACCATTCTTTATGTCAACAGAGTAAGCGAAAGACGAAAGAGCACTAAGCGCGGTTGTGTTTTCTCCCACTGCTATTGTGTTCTTGTAAACCTTGCCATTGCCCATATCTACCATAATCGTTACTTCCTGCTTGGATGTGTGCTTCCCGCTGAACACCACAAGTGTGGATGACAGGAATATAGCCACCAAGAGCAGGGATATCCACGTTTGTTTGTTGAGTTTCATACTTTCAAGATTAATCTTTTATTTAAAAAGTTTTCAAAAGCAAAATTATATAAATTAACTATTCTTTAGTAGAGACATATAGGGGTGATTACTATAGCTAATGATATACCACTTGAAAGCTTAGCAGATGGATTGGAAGGTGGGACGGGTAAAAAACCTAAATCTAATGCTAACTCTATGCTAAGTGGGCTGTTCGGAGAAAATGAAGAAGTGGAATTGCCAAAAAAAGCAAATGTCGTTAAATCCAAGATAAAAGAAATATTCAAAAATTCAAAGTCAAAGGTGGCTTACAAAGCGTTTAGCATTGTTACATCCTACTTAGTGTATCTAGAAGGTAAGGTAAATAATTACATTCTTTCTCACGAGTCTATCCATGATAAAATTAAGATGGATATTGATTTTTTAAGAAATGCATTTGGCTCTCTAAAAAATGAGTTCCATCAGTTCCGTGAGGATTATGAAACTAGAGATGAACTATTTGCTAGTTATATATCCAAAAACAAAAAGGATATGGATCAATTGATGGGTAGGGTTGATTCTTTGGAGGAAAAATATCATAAGTTGGAGGATAAGTTAAATGTTTCTTCTGCAGATGTTGCGCAGGATAATTTAGAGAACAAGATTGAGGAAATACCTCTGAGTGTTGGGAAATTTAAGTTTATAGATAGTAACCATAGAGAAGTTAAGAAGATTCAATTCAATACTCCATATACTGTAGCAATTAATCTCGAAGAGCCCTTTGACGGGAAGGTAAAAGTTAGGTTCTTGTTTGAGGTAGGCAAAGATAAGTACATCGAGGAAGTTGAAACCCGTTCGAAATATGGAAAAATTAGGTGTAACAATGGATTTATTTATCCCGCAGGTTCAAAGTATCTCAAGATGGAGGTTTTTGAATTAAAGTAATCTTTTTTAATGAGTAATAGGTTTAAATAGATATAAAAAAGGTGATGTCATGGCTGAAGAAAACATAATTGGAAGTATTGGCACAACGGCATGGAGCTGGTGGTTAGGATTGCTGACAGCTCTTGATCCAAACACATTAAATGATCCAATAATGGCAACTATAAGCGCCCTAGTTTTCGGTGTTGTATTTTATATTATACTTGCAATTGTCTTTGAACGGTTCCGCGATCAGTTGGGAGATAGAGCGGAGGGCATCTTAAAGTGGGCGACACTTCTCATGACTGTTGGATTTGTCCTTGCCATGATATATGATGGAATGGTATACATTGCTTCAACCATGATTAGTTTGATAACAATAGTCGGCGTGGTCGGCTTTGGACTGATGGTGTTATATTTCTTCTATGCACACGCCAAGAAGGGAATCGGTGCTGCCGCGGCTGTCAGCAGAAGCGCAGGCAGAAGCCC
>WALP01000025.1 GCA_015522785.1 Candidatus Parvarchaeota archaeon | reverse complement strand
GGATGAACCAAAAGACGGGGGCGGCATTTCAGAGCCGAGCAGTGCGCGAACGCCTGCGGACCCCAAGAGCCACACCCCCGTCAAGTAGATATTCTACTTGACGGAGGTCCGCTCGTCACCTATAAAATTCAATGATAGACCCCTTTCCCTCTCCCTTTATGGCGGCAAGTGACCCTGGTCGTTGTGCGTGATGAAGGATTTATAACATGGCATATGATTCACCATTATTTCAGTCATCGTTAGAATTGTTTGGACATGCCATTGAACATTTCAATTGGGGAACAGAAAGAGATAGAAAATTCGTTATTCTCCATCTTGCTAACGCTGTTGAACTCATTTTCAAGGATTTACTGCTGGATTTGGGAGAATCTATATATAAGAACCCAAAAGAAACTATTACCGTGACAGGCTCAATTAAGACTTTAACTGAAGAGAAGGGAATTCAAATACCGAATTTGAACAAGCTAGAACTACTAATTGATGAAAGAAACTCTCTTCAGCATCGTTACGGATTTCCAAACGAATTAACCACTATATTTTATATGGAGGCAGTTTATAACTTTTTCAATGAGTTTTTGAAGGAGAATTACGATCTAGAAATTGATAAAATACTAGAAGATTTTGTTTCTCCAGATGATTTGGCAAGTTTCCAGTTAAGGCAAGCTGTTACCACTAATGAGCTTGATAAATTAATCAAATTAGCAAGGATACATCCAGTTGGTGCATTATTGTCTGCATATACATATTTAGAAAAACAGTTGAATGAAATTAGAAGCATTATCAATGATAGTGTACGGGGGCGCCTTGATGAAGTAGATAGGCATACTAGATTTAGAATAATGAGACTAACAAATCCAGATTTTCTACCAAGGCTATTTGATGAATATGGCGTCGAAATAGAAAGAGAAAATAAGAGAAAATTATTTGAATTACGAAAAATACGGAATGTCACGGCTCATGGCAGAGAAGAACCTAATGAAAAAATTGTTATTGATCTGATAAAATTCATCAAAGGGTTGGAACCGAAGATTAGTGAGTTAAAAAGCAAGGTTAAAGAAGATCCATTAGTATTGTTTGAGAAAAATGGCGAAGAAGAAGAATAAACAATCGCACAACAATTGGGTGCACTTGACCGCCATTCCGCTGCGCCCTTCGGGCTTGCTTTATGGCGGCAAGTGACCCTGGTCGTTGGATGGAAAAATAAGGAGGCACGATGATTAAATTACTTGCAAATCAAATAGAGAGCTTAATCCATCAGCCCGAAAGTGGCATGGGGTATCAGACAGTTGAGGTCGAATATCAGGCCACAAAAAGAAAAGCAACCGTTTACAACGCAGAACTCCTCATGTGGGAACAGGAACCTCACACCATGTTGGTTGAAGCATTTGAGACACTGATAAGTAAGGCAAGTGTTTCGGAAACAAAATTTATCAAATCTATCAGGGTTGTTTCCCCTCCAAAAGTTGTTGTCGAATCTATTGCAGAGAAGTTATTAAAGGAACTTCGGGGGGTACCCGCTACCGAGGGAGGTTCCAGGAAGACAAAGGAAAAAGATGTTTTCATGCGCTTCACCGCATACGTCAATGACCGGCGTATTACCGCAGAGAAAGGATTACTTCCTGGGACATACGCCACCACCGAAGCCGATTCCCGGAACGTAAAGACAGGCGCAGAGGCAGTCGAACGATATGCGTTGCCTAATCCCAAGCCCGCAAAATACCGCCATAGAATTGACCCAGTCAAAGACACCGTATATCGAGAAGGAATCGTGCAACCTGCTTATGGTCACAAAGGAGGGGGAGTGGAAGTTATCTTTGATAACGGTACCGACAAGGATACCGTCAGCGGGCCAGCGGTCCTTCCCGAAAAATGATGAGAATCAAGTTGTCACAAAAGTGGACCGACCATCTAATCCGCCTGCCGGAGAGCGGAATGGGATATCAGAGAGTAGATGTTAGGTTTGCGGATGGCTCCATCCAGCAAGACTGTGTCGTGCTGAACGCGGAAACAATCGAATTGCCCGAGACGTGTGAAGGCAAGGCGATTACCAACATCCGCCTTCACAAAACGAATCATCCAACAACCGAATCGAACGCGACTTCGGGTTAGCCGCGCTGCTTCGCTCTGCGGCCAACCCGAAGCGGTTCATTCGAGACGTTTGGGCAGATAGAGAAGTTATAAGGCATGAGTTCAGAAAAATATAAAGAATTATATATCTTATCAAAAGAAGCGCTAAACGAAGAAATGGGTAGGTTTGCTCGTATTGATGAAAAAGCCTCGAAATATTTATCAATATTAACTCTTCTTGCAGGGAGCGTTGCCTATTTCGGGAAATGGGTCATAGAAAACCTTGTGCCACCTATTACTGCTCTGGAATGGATTCTTGTAATATTAGCCACTATTCTTTGTGCAGGTATTTTTCTCTCTTGGTTTTTCATTTTTAACTCAATGCGGTTGCATAGTGTGATAAAACCCCCTCTAAATGACGAAATGATTAAATTCTTTGACGATAACACGCTGATTGATATTTACTATGCACTGACAAAAGGTAATAAAGAAGCTCTAAGGGAAAATAGAGTCACTACTGATCGCAAATCAAAACAACTTTACTATGGTTACAACACTTTGATCACTTCAGGTTTTGTTTTGGTTGCCTTTTTGACTCTATTTCTTATTTATTCTTGGAATAATACAAGTAATATTACAAAAACGGAAAGGAGTATAGCCATGACAAAATCAAAGGATGAAAAACCTCAGACTACAGAGAAACCGTCTTCTGATAAGCCAAATCCTAACATTGTGCCCCCTACATACGATATGGTAACTGAAGGTTATGATCCTTCAAAGGTCCAAATCAAGAAAGGAGGGAAATCAACAAAGAAGAAATAGATAATTGAGTGTTCTTGTAGGCCCTAAAGTGGCCTATCAGTACTAAATATGGTAATTATTAATTGATATCAATCTATATTCATATAACCAAAGACAAAATTCAGGTATATTGGAAAAACTTAATTATGTAGAACTAGGTGCCCAACAATTGGGTGCAGTTGACCGCTATTCCGCTGCGCCCTTCGGGCTTGCTCCATAGCGGCAACTGACCCATGACGTAGGCAAATTCAATCAGAGAGCTAATTTGTATGACTGAAACGATTCACTTAAAATATCTCAAGGGCATAATACCCGAAGACAATCTTGAATTACTCCGATCTCAACTTGAAAATTATGGTATCGGGTTCGAGTGGCATGATATATCAGATAAACCACAAGCAAGCATTGAAGAACTTTCGGCTCTGATAATATTGTACCTGTCTTCAGATGTAGTCCAAGCTTACCTTTTAGGACTAGCAACAAGCGCCTCGTACGACATAATTAAATCATCTGTTCTTGCTATTTGGCGTCATATTTCTGGGAAAAAATATAAGAAAATTACTTCGAGTGGTATTGAAGAGTTGGATGCCAATTTTGATTTAGATGTAAACACCTCTGGAAGAACCAGAGTTAAGTTCAAGCTTAAGGGTAATATTCCAGATAGTATGAAAAAAAAGTGCATAGATAAGGCCTTCCGTTTACTTGAATCAAATAAATTTCCTGAAATTCGAACTGGGTATGTCTGCAGTTATAATCTTGATAGTGAACAATGGGAAATATTTGAGGAGCTTGAATTTATCAGAAAATATGTAGTACCAAAGAGTGGCTAACAAATTGTTTGAGTATCGACGGAAAAACGCAAGCGTGTTTT
>WALP01000024.1 GCA_015522785.1 Candidatus Parvarchaeota archaeon | reverse complement strand
TTGGGGTGAGTCAATCTCTTTTTCGGATATATAGCCCTCAGTCCGTTTCTGCTCATTAACAGTCTCGTCCTTTTTATGCTTAGATTTAATTCTATGGCTACCTTCCTGTATCCGTAAAAGGGCTTGTTTTTTAATACCCTTAGAATCTTGATTATAAGGCTTGTCTTTTTCTTACACCCCGTATCCTTTGATTTGTAATAGTATGAAGATCTGCTTATGCCAAGCAGTTTACACTGCTTGGCTATTGTCAGTTTGCTGTGTTTTGGTTCCACTAGCGATACCCTGTTTTGTAAATCTGTTTGTACTTTTTTTTTAAAAATTCATTCTCCACTTTAAGTCTGCCTATCTGAGAGTACAGCTCCTCCTCTTTATTGACTATTTCTTGCATTTCTTTATTTGCCGTCTTGTTTTTATCAAATGCAGAGGCTGCATTTTCAAGTAGCTGTTTTTTCCATAACGTAACCATATTCGGATGTATTTCATATCGTTGGGCTATCTCCTGAATCGTATATTCTCCTTTTATGGCTTCTATTGCAACCTTTGATTTGAACTGAATGCTATGTATTCTTCTCATAAGATTTCCTCCTAATGATTTCATATAAGAAACCATCCACCTTTGCAAGAGAAAATGGGTGTGCAGGTTTTGGGGCTCATTATAATAGGAAACTTGTTTATATTTTTAAGTATTTCTAAGCTGTAGTTTTCTTTAAGAAAATTTTTTAATTGCAGTAAGTATTGATAATACTTTAACATCAAACGTTCAGCAGAATCTTCATCCATAGTATAGTGAGACGCTGCAATTTGCAAGTACTTATGGAATTTATTTAAAAATCTGAACTTACCTCGTGATTTTATATAATTAAGAGCTTTTTTTATATTATCATAAGAATTATCAATATCATTTTCCCCAGTATATATTAAAAGTGCAATATGCTCTATAAAATCCCTTAATTTTTTTAAAATATTCTGAGAATAAAATCCTCTTTCTGTATCAGTTATCTTTTCTATATTTTTTTCAATATTTGCGTTGATCGTTAAAATTTCTTTCTCAATTTTTCTCATATTTTATCCTCACCTTACCACTCATCAATTTTGGCAACAGCGTATCCCGCATATTTTCAAGGGTGCGGATTTGTTGTTGATTTCTAAGCATCTTTTCAAAAACAACTTTTACTTGATTGTCGAAATATTCCAAGCTTTTATCTTCAGGTACAGGAATTGTATATTCTTTTAAAATATCTGTTTTTAGATTGGTGAAAATGCTCCCATTTCCTTGTGCTAATAATTCAGGCCTTATTTTCTTGAATAATAAGTATAAAAATTCATTTGAAAAATGAGATTCGGGAAAATGTAACCATCCATCGTGAATGCACGAGTCAACCTGTAAAATTTTTGGAATTCCAGGTGTAGCACTGTTAGAAAGAACCAAAGAACCTGACTTTAAAAGTGTAGTTTTTTTTAGCCCCTCAACCTTTATATGTTCTTTAATTTCAAAAATAAAAGGTGATGTTGTTTTAGTTACATCAGAAATTTTCAACCACCTTAATCCGTTGTCTGAAATATAATCTTGAATCGGCCTAGGAGAACCTCCTCGTTTTACAGTTATTAGTTCACCTAACGGTTTTTCCTCCCAATCCTCCTTAGCCTCTTCCACAAACCACTGTCTAAAAAGCGTTTCAGCCATTTGTTCCAGTGTTTTGTTTTGGCGGTGGAGCAAGTCTATTTTGTCGTCAAGGCTGGAAAGAACTTCGGCTATAGCGCGTTGTTCTTTGGGTTCTGGAAATTTCCATACTGATTGACTTACAAAATTCCAGTCTGCTCTTGGCATTCGTGTTCCTGATGAACCTGAATATGTGAAATCGATAAACTCTTGATTTGCGAAAAAATAGAAAAGAAAATCTTTGTCATTTTCTCCTTTCGGTTTTACAACCCAAATATCGGTTGAACAAATTCCTTCAAAATTAGGTCTATATAGTTTTCTAAAATATGGTCGAAGTTTCCCAAACAAAAAACAATCAGAATTAAAACGATATTTATTACTGGCTATAGTGTTTGAATCTCCAATTCCTTGTAACCTTAATCCCCCTTCAACTATATGTTCAAGTGCGATATATGGAAGTTCTTCATCTCCAACTTTCCAAGCATCTTTAACAAGTTGAGCTAAATCTCCTAATTTATATTCCTTCCACTCACTCATCTCTATTTTCCTTTTTATCTGCCTGTCCTGCAGACGCAGACTGGTCATCCAACATTTTTACAGCGTGGTCTTGCGCCAAAATTTTCATTTGTTCTATGGCAATTTCATTGAGTTTTTTCAGCCGTTCACTTTGTGGCAAGCCTTCTTTAATAAAAACGGCATTCAGGTTTTCAAGATTTACCAGACAAACCAACTGGCTAACATTGGCATAATCGCGAATATTTCCTTTCTTATCGGGGTTTTCATCCCGCCACTGCTTGGCTGTTTTGCCAAAGAGTGCCATATTCAACACATCAGCTTCATTGGCATAAACCATGCTTATCTGTTTTGGGGTAAGATGTTCGGGTATAAGGTTTTCCTTTACAGCATCGGTATGTATGCGATAGTTAATTTTGGTGAGTTGTCTTTTAATGTTCCAGTCAAGTTCTTTTGCTTCTGTTTCTTTGAGTCGTTGGAATTCTTTTACAATGTAAATCTGAAACTCCGGACTGAGCCACATTGCAAAATGAAAAGCAATATCTTTGTGTGCATAAGTGCCGCCATATCTTCCGGCTTTTACTATTATTCCAATGGCATTTGTTCTTTTTATCCACTGACCCGCAGACATTATAAAGCGGTTGGTTCCAGCTTCTTTTTCAATTACCCCGAATTCGGGGTAATTGAAATTCTTGTTGTTGATTTTTTCCCAAATACCAAGATATTCAAGCGTGTTTTTATTGGTTATCCATTTCCCGATTAAACCACTACCATCCTTAAACTTTGAAGTCATATCGGTAAGGCTAATGTAGTCTATATCATCATTTTGAAAGACCGATATTTCGCTTCCCTGAACATTTATTTTTCTATTTTTCCTCATAGTCAAAGCCTTATTGTGGTGAATTCGCCATAATTAATATTTCTAAACCCATCGAATTTGAGGGGTTTAAAACTGGTCGAATTCGACCAGTTTGGGAAATAACTTCTTTTCTTACTCATCTTTCAACTCAATTTTAGAAAGATTTTCCAATATTCTTTTATTCAATTCCGCTTCTTCTTTCAACTGCTCTTCAAATTCAGCTTTTAGCGTAAGAAATCTTTCATTGAAATCAAAATCGTCTTCTTCATCCGGCAAGCCTACATATCGTCCGGGAGTGAGTACATAATCGAGTTTGCGTACTTCATCAATAAAAGCTGATTTACAGAAGCCTTTTATATCTTCATAATTGCCATCGGGATTTCGCCAATTATGATAGGTATCTGCAACCTTGGGTAGAACACCTTTTAACGATGAGTTTTCTTTCTCTATGGCATCCATTGCTTCATCGACTATCTTGCCAATTGTAGGCTGTTTAGCCTGTGACAGCAGGTAAGCCCATCTGGCTTTTTCGGGAACAAAAAATACATTCTCAGCTTTGTATTCGTCTTTATCTTCGGGGTCTGCTCCTGCGTATTCGCCTTCTCCTGCCTTTAGTTTCTCATATAATTCCTCAAAAGCATCAGATATGTATTTTAAGAATATCAGCCCGAGTACAACATGCTTGTATTCTGCTGCATCAATATTTTTTCTTAGTTTGTCAGCCGATTTCCAAAGTTGTTTTTCTAACGGTTCATCCGCTTGGTTTCCATTCTTTCTTGCCATATCTTTTTAACTCCTTCGTATTGATGATACGTTAAAAATAGCACGTAGTAATAATTATATCAACCTTTTGTCTATTTATTATTAGATGTTGAGTGAGGCTGATCTCTTTTCACACCTCGAAAGTGTACATTTTGGCATAAATATTTTCCTTTGTTTCATCTAATACCCTCTAATTCTTTCTAAACCTCTATTTCCACAACAGGTATGCCAACTCTTTGCGTATGCTCATTTTTTGATACTGCCAAAGAGTCAACGGCAAGATGTATTTTGTTGTTTCCGTATCTTTTGTTTATCTTATCAACAGCCTTGTACAGATGCACAAT
>WALP01000023.1 GCA_015522785.1 Candidatus Parvarchaeota archaeon | reverse complement strand
ATATATACCAATCAACTCTTCAAGCTCTTTAATCTTAGTAACTGCAAAGTTACTTGTATATTCTTGATTAAATCCTCCAAATTTGAGTAGTTTTAATATATCATATTCTGGTGTGTGTCTTATATTTTTTATTCTTTCTGGATAATTTTTAACTATACTATACACTTTAAGTAGAGATTCTGGAGAGTCAAATAAAAATTCTTTTCCATCTAATATCGAGAAGGCATCAATTTGTTTTTTACTCCCTAGAATATCTCTTAGTATTTGTATATCAACATTATATATAAGTTTAGAAGGTATTCTGAGTGAGTATATCTTTTTATTAAATGTCAATGTCATAGAGATATAGCCTGAAATTATTTTTGCATCATAATATCTTGTGTCAATAAAATTTTCCATTCCTTTATTAGGTATTGAATTATGAGGTATATTATTTGATTTGATAATCATGATATCCTCAGAATCTACCTCTCCAAAGAAGCCTTCTAATCCATCTGCTTTTATTTGCTCATTTATCCTTTCTACCAGTTCTTCCTTTGCTTCTTTTTCTTTTTCTGGAAGTTCGTCTTTAACTTCGTCATATAATTCTTCAAATATTTTGCTATCAACTCCTTTTTTCTTAATTAATTCATCGTGGAGTCCATCCAACTTTTCTAAGTAAGGCTCAGAGATTATACCTTTAAAATTTCTAAGTTTTAGCAAAAATTTTCCACTTTCACGTTCGGCATCAGTTGGATATGCATCTAAGTGCCCCAAGAAATTCACAAGATTATCAATGTTTTCATATCCCATTTTTACACCCCCAAATGATTAAATAACTTACCTACGCTTTATAAAATTTATTATTAAGCAGTCATGACAATTGTTTTTTAACTAATTTTGATTGAGAATCATTATGGATTTGGCAAAGTCAACTCTCGGGAAGTGCATTCTTTTTGGCACGCTTTACTTTCCGGAAGGATTGATGGGGGCACTTGTTTCAGTAATTATTCCATTGTATCTCGCTTCCAATGGTTTCAGCGCCTCCATTGTCGGCTTGGTAATGGGATTAACAACAATTCCATGGGTAACCAAATTCCTGTGGGGATTCGTGGTTGATTACAACATCTCAAAGGGGAGAAGATACTTTATTTTGATTGGGGGCATACTCGGCGCATCTATGAACGCGCTTTTGTTTTTCATATCCCCAAGCTGGATTTTTGTTTTCACTGCAATCCTTTTTGTTGGTAGGATAGGCATAGCCACTCTTGATGTTTCAACGGACGCTTTTTCCATAGAAACAACAAAGTTTCACGAGAGAGGAAAAGTGAACGGCTCAATGTTCTTCGGGCAGCTTTCGGGATTCGCGTTCGGTGCTCTTGTGCTTACAAAAATCTCGACTGTTTCATTTCCAGTTGTTTTCCTTAGTGTCGGGATTTTGATAATGCTTTTAGTTGGTGTTGTTTTGCTTGCAAAGGAAAAAACACCTAGGAAACACCACATATCATACAAGGATTTGGTGCACGCTTTCAAGCACAAGGCAATTTTTCTCATAATCTTGTTCGCCGTATTCGTCGGGATTCCATCAGGTTTTATCTTGGGCATGTCGACATATTACATGAAAGTGTATTTGGCAATTTCGGCAACCACAATAGGTGTAATTTCATTGTTCAACGGAGTTTCGAATGCTGTCGGCGCATATGTTTTCGGGGCGTTAAGCGACAAGTTGGGTAGAGTAAAAACACTGGTGCTTGCAATATTTCCCGCTTTGCTGTTCGCATTGCTGTTTGGAATCCTTAGTGCGTTCTCATTGATTTATGTTGTGTATGGGATTTTCGTGGGCGGAATCACGGCAGTCATGTGCGCGCTGTTTATGGATATAACATCGAAGAAAGTTGCCGCGACAGAATACGCGATTTTGACAAGCCTGGCGAACTTCGGGATTTTCATAGGAACAACCTCAAGCGGATTTCTTCTTCAGAGCACGAGTCCAAAAATATTTTTCCTTTTTGCAGCGCTGCTTTATATACCATCAATTATTTTGATTTATCTCGTATCCAGGAAACTTTGACTTCGTCGACTCTCCACCTTGGGTTTATGTCCCATTCGTCATATTCTTTTGTTGCACCATCTTTTGCCAGTATGCCATTCCACGCAATCATCGCGCCGTTGTCTCCGGCGAGAGAAAGTGGCGGTGCGCTGAACTTGGCACCCCTTTCTTTACACATTATGTCACACATCTCCTGCAGTCTTTTGTTGGCTGAAACTCCGCCTGTCAGAATCAGCTCATTCTTTTGGGTGTGCGCCATTGCCCTTTCGGTGACTTCAACGAGCATGGCAAAAGTGGTTTCCTGAAGTGAAAAACAGACATCCTCAAGCTTGTTTGATTTTACCAGCTCCTTGAGTTTGGTATAAATTCCAGCGAAAGTGACATCCATCCCCTTGACGGAATAAGGAAGCTCGATGTATTGTTTTCCTTCTTTGGCGAGCTTTTCTATCTTGGGCCCGGCAGGGAATTCCAATTTTATGTTTCTACCGAAGCTGTCAAAAAGGTTGCCTATTCCCATATCTTCTGTTTCGCCGAAAATTCTATATTTGCCGCTTTCGAACGCAATTATTTGGGTGTTCCCCCCGGACACATAAAGCATGACTGGGTCATTAAACTTCGCGAACAATTTTCCTATCTCCAGATGCGCAATTGCGTGATTGATGCCAACTAAGGGTATATCCCACTTTTTGGCAATTTCTTTTGCCTTTTTCAATCCGACGAGAAGACAAGGCGGCAATCCCGGACCTATGGCGACAGCAACTAAATCAGGTTTTTCAACATTCGCTTCGTCAAGGGCTTTTTGTATCAATCCATCAGCGAGTTTTTTGTGATGCTCCTTTGCTTTTGTCGGGTCGATGCCCCACCCTTCCGGAGGAATGTATGTGTCTTTTACATTGGCTAGAATTCTTCCCTTTTCATCTACAACACCTACCCCAAATGTGTGCGCCGTGGATTCTATACCCAAACAAATCATTTTAAGAAAAAGCTTTTCCTAACTTTTATGAGTTTCGCAGAGGGAGTTGTTCATAGTAAATTCTGTGTAATTTGTGTTTTATGTTGTCATCTATGCTTTTCTCAATTTCATTAAATAATTCATCAATACTTTCCGGAGATGGATTTTCTGGTAGCCTTTCCTTTAGATATAGCAAAACATCCTCATTAAACGGTTTGGGGATGGCAAGGATATACACTGACATTTTTCCAAGTAATGATCTATTGCGAACTTCTTTGATTAATGCATTATATTCTAACATATCATCTATGAATTTCTCAACTTCTTTTGGACCTTTGTACGTTGCAAATCCATAATTATCTATGTTTATCCCACTATTTCTAACAAAGCGCTTTGAAAATAAAAAGCCGCGTCCTTTACTAGAGATATCTTTTATTGCTCGTAGAACACTAACTATTGAGTAATCATCCATATTTTATATTACAAACTTATTTTATATAAACTTTTCCAGAGTAACAAATTGTTTATTTTGGTAAAGTGTGTTAATTGTGTATGCAAGATTTGTGCTCTGTTGTGAGAAGAGTTCCAAAAGGAAAAGTGACTACTTACGGAATTATAGCTAAGAAGATCGGCATTAATCCTCGCGCCGTGGCGGCTTCTTTAAGAAAGAATTTTGATAGAAGCATTCCCTGCCATCGCGTTGTTTACAGTGACGGAAAAATCGGCGGGTACAATCGGGGGATTAAAAATAAGATAGCACTTCTTAAAAAAGAGGGAATAAAAATTAAAAACGGAAAAATAATAGAATTTGAAAAAGTTCTGTTTAATTATTTTTAATCATTTCTGTGTATCCGCATCGCCCGCATGTCCATCTGTCCTTGTGCTTCGCCATGAAAACGCCGGGTCCGCATTTTGGACATATCTTGTTTTTTCTTTTTACTTTGCCATCAGTTATTTCATACATTTCCCACTTCTTTGCGGATTTTGTCGTTCTCGGTTTTTTCTTACCTTTCTTTTCCTTGGCTCTCTTTTTCTTCCCCATTACTGCTCACCTTCTTTGCTTTCTTCTTTTGGTTTTGCTTTTTCTCTTGACTTTTCAATTCTTTTTACCAAATATTTCGGCTCGAATTTCTTCAGTGTTTTTTCGTCAGAATAAACATGTGTGTCGCATATTGTTTTTCTGGTTCCGAATACATTGTTCATCTTTCTGAGGATTATCAAATTTTCGCCGACTTTGAGCAGCTTTGCGATTTCCTTAATTGCATCAATTCTTGTTAGCGGCTTTTGGTCGTAGATGATTTCAACAGTTAATTCTTTTCTACCGATTGTTTTGTTTTCTTTAGTTTCGACTACTTTTACTTCCATTATCTCACCTTTAGTGCGTATTTCCCAGGTATTTCAATATTAAGTTCCTTAGCTATTTGGGATTTGTCAGGGTCTATTATTATAACAACTCCTCTCCAGTGCGGCGTCAATTCCTGGCTCCCACAAGATGGGCATTTTTTACCCGTTGTTATCCTCTTGCATTTTTTACATGCTTTTTCAATCATTTAAATCACTTTTTCTTTTTGGTTTTTTTCTTTGTTTTTTGTTTTTTCTCTTTTTTTGGCGCCTTTTCTTCAGTGTCTTTATTCTTCTCAGATTTTATCCATTCCAATTTTCCGAGTCCGGGCTGTCTCATTGTCAATCCAAGCTTGGCGCCTTTTACATTTTTCAAGCTTATGGCAATTATTCTTGCCCTTACTTTGTCTTTTACTTTTAGGACTCTCTTGTTTTCCTTGCCCTGCAAGGTTCCATCCGAAAAGTTGACGTAATCATCCATGACCTGCGAAACGTGAACAAGCCCGTCTATCGGACCTATCCTCACGAAAGCTCCGAATTCCATTATCTCGGATATGAACCCTTCAACCACTTCCTGAAGTATCGGCCTGTAAACAAGCGCCTCGAAAGTCGTTTCGTAATAAACCGCACCGTCGCCCGGGATTATGCTCCCTTCCCCGACTTCTTTCACGTTTGTGATTGCGAGAAACAACCCATGCTTTCCGAAAGCACCGACAAACTCTTCTTCAATAGCGTTCTTTACTGCTTCCTTTAATTTTTTCCCCAAAAATTGTGGTGGCACCCTAATATTTGATTTTAATTCAAGTATGGAATACATTTTACTTTCCTCTCTTTTTGATATATTCTTTTGCACAAGATACTATTATATCTTTTGCGGTAGTTGAATCTTTAAATCCTTTTATTTTAACCCACTTATCTTTTTCAAGAGATTTATATTCTTTGAAAAAGTGTTTAATCTTGTTTAGCCAGTGCTTTGGCAAATCTTCAAGTTCGTTTATCTCGCTTTGTTCGGGGTCATTTTTTGCAACTGATATTATCTTTGGATCTTCCCCATTTTCATCCTCCATTACCATAATGCCTATTGGTCTGACTTCTGTGACCGTTAGCGGGTTTAATGGAACTGTGCAAATAATTATAACGTCTAATGGGTCTCCATCTTTATCAAGGGTTTGTGGTATAAATCCATAATTTCCTGGATAGTGCATTGAAGTGTGCAATATTCTATCCAAACGTAAGATACCTTTTTTTGCATCAAATTCATATTTTGCATGTGATCCATGAGGTACTTCAATTATAGCATTTACTACATTTGGCATATCTTTACCTATATTTACATCATCTATTAAGTTCATAAGCGTTCAAAAAAGAAAAAAGAAAAGAGCTTTTAAACCTTTCTATCAAATCAAGGCGTACGCCACGAATAACGCCGCGAACAATATTGATATCGTGTTCAAGACCTTGATTAATGCGTTCAATGCTGGTCCCGCTGTGTCTTTTGACGGGTCGCCGACTGTGTCACCGACTATTGCTGCTTTGTGTGCCAAGCTTCCCTTTCCGCCGAATTTGCCGTCTTCAATGTACTTCTTTGCATTGTCCCACGCTGCTCCGCCGTTTGACAAGAACAATGCCATCAAAAGTCCTGTTACAATTGCACCGGCAAGCAGTCCGCCAAGCGCTTCTACACCTAACAAAAAGCCGACTATCAATGGGGATGCTACCGCGATTATTCCCGGCAAAATCATCTCCTTTAATGATGCTTTTGTGCTTATGTCGATGCACTTTGTATAATCTGGCTTCGTCTTTCCACTCATTATTCCTTTGATTGTCTTGAACTGTCTTCTTACCTCGTTGACCATTGCGTATGCCGCTCTTCCAACTGCCCCCATAAGGATTGCGGAGAAGATAAACGGCAACGCACCGCCTATGAACAAACCAACGACAACTTTTTCATTTATCAAGTTCAATGTTGTCATTCCAGCTTCATTGGCGAACGCCACGAACAACGACAACGCCGCAAGAGCCGCAGATGAAATCGCGAATCCCTTTGTTACAGCCTTTGTGGTGTTTCCGACAGCGTCCAACTCGTCCGTTACCTTTCTTATTTTTTGGCTCAATCCTGTCATCTCAGCTATTCCACCCGCGTTGTCTGTTATTGGTCCGTAGCTGTCAAGTGTTATAATTGTCGCGGTTACGGAAAGCATTGCTATTGTCGCTATCGCAACTCCATAGACTCCACCGAAGTAGCTTGCCCACAGTATTGCTATCGCAATCAATATTACCGGAACAAGCGTGCTTTCCAATCCGACTGAGAGTCCGCTTATGATGTTTGTTGCCGCTCCCGTCTGCGATGCCTTCGCTATACTCTGAACGGGTTTTTTGTCTTTTGAAGTGTAATATTCTGTTGTTATCCATATTCCTATTGTCAAGAAAATTCCGGCCAACGACGCGTAGAACAGATTAAGGGAATCCATCATTGATTTTATGACGAAGTAAAAAAGCACTATCGCGATTCCCGATGTTGTGAAAACGCCTGTGCTTAATTCCCTCCAGATATTCTTGCTGTTGCCGATTCCGATTACAAACACGCCGAATATTGACGCGATGATTCCTGCCGCGCTCAGCATTAGAGGCAACAACACACCGCCACCAATTCCAACGCCCAAAAGCATTGCCGCAATTAATGAAACCACGTATGTCTCGAACAAGTCAGCGCCCATGCCTGCGCAGTCGCCCACGTTGTCTCCGACATTGTCTGCGATTACAGCTGGATTTCTTGGGTCATCCTCTGGGATGCCCTTTTCTATCTTTCCAACCAAATCAGCGCCCACGTCAGCAGCCTTGGTATAAATTCCGCCACCGACACGCGCGAACAACGAGATTAATGACGCACCAAACCCTGCACCTATAATTAGTTTAGGGTCTTGGTAGAAATAGTACAGCAATCCAACGCTGAGGATTCCAAATCCGACGATGAACATTCCTGTCACCGCTCCTCCCCTGACTGCTGTCTTCAATGCGTCTTTCAATCCTTTCTTTGCCGCTTCAGCAACCCTGACATTTGACCTTACCGACATGTTCATGCCGATGTATCCTGCCAACGCGCTGAAAAAGGCACCGATTGAAAAACCTACTGCAGTTGGAATGTTTATGAGCCATCCCAAAATAACTGCCAAAATTACTGCAACGACTGCCACAGTTTTGTATTCCCTGTGCATGTATGTCATTGCACCTTCCTTAATTGCATTTGAAATTTCCTGCATTTTTGGCGTTCCCTTGCTCTTCTTTAGAACGGACATAATCAAATATCCTGCAAAGAGCAGTGCCACTACGCCGGAAATTAATGCTACATTTAAATCCATCTTATCACCCCGACATTTTAAGGTATTTCTTTTGTCTTAAGAATATCACCGATATATTTTCTTTTAAAGCTTTCTTTTTCAATTCCTTGTCCTGGGTTGCTATTATGCAACCCTCTTTTTTGGCGAAATCAATTATGGAATCATCAACGCTGCCATTTCTCTCTGCGTCTATGAACTTCACGCCTTTTTGTTCCATAAGTTTGAGCGCGGCGTCTCCAAATTCCAGTTTTTTTATCTCCTCAATACAAAAATTTAGAAAACAAATCTCATATGGCTCGTCAATCATCCTGCTTAGCTCTGCATATACATCAACCTTGAACTGGAACGGAATTACTGCAAAATTTGTGTCAAAGATTATTTTTTTCATATAATTAAGGAGTATGCAAATATTAATATTATATTTGGAAAATTATTTAAAGTTATAACTCATCAGTGATGGTATGGTATTCTTTTCAATAGAAGGGTAGATGGAAGCGGAAAAACTACCTTATGTAAGGGGTTAGTTAAGGAATTTGATGGGAGATATTTATCCTCTGTAAGTATGAAAAAAATTCTTGAAGGGAAATCTTGGGAAACAAAATTCATGGGATACATGTTTTCTAATTTTAACCTGAGCGAGGATATCAAGCGAGAAAATCGGCCAGTATTTGTTGATAGATATATCCACTCCACTGTTGTTTCTCATAGTCTATTTATGGGTAAGAAAGTTATTGATTTATCAGAAGAGATTGTTGAGTATTTAGATTTGCTTTTACCGGATTATGTTATATTCTTAGATGTGGAAAACAATGTCGCGTATGAAAGGATGCACAATCGCGGAGAATTAACTGAAAATGATAAATTGCTTGAAAGTGAAAGAAAACTAATGGATAAATTTAGGGAAGGTTATTTGACACTTTTAGGTAAGAATTATTTTCACGAAAAAGGATATCATATAATTGATACGACAAATCTGACGATTGAAGAAGTTTTAAATGAGGCAGCGAGTTATGTTAGAAAAGTCACTCAATAATCTCTCCGTAGCCGACAAGGCGCCATTTTTGCCCAATCATTCTTGAGATTACTATGCGAGCATCTTTTGAAACGCATATTGGGAGTTTGAGGCTCATCTCAGCTATATTCTCATGGGCGCTTGTTATAACTCCGACTGAACGGGATGTCCACGCGTTTATCATGATTGGTTCGTTTGTTTTGAGGGGCTGCATCTCCAGCTCGTCCTTGCTTCCCACAACACGCTTTAAGAGATGAACTTTAATTTTTAGCTTGTACCACACTGGAGGCATCTTTTCTGGAAGTCCAGCTATTTGTCCGACAAGCGCGTCGGATTTTGCTGTTGATGGGTCCAACTCGGTGCCTATTGCTGACGAGCCGCCGGGAACGATTTCCTTTGTTTGAACTCCGCCTGTCGCCAGGCTTGTGATTTTTGTTTGAATTGGAATCCATTCGTTTTTCTCATTTTTTCTTCCAGGGAGTATTTCTATTTTGTTACCGACTTTTAGCTTGCCCTGCTTCAATATTCCGCCTATAACTCCCCCATTGATTTTTAGCACGTCAACGCCCGGGCGGTTTACGTCAAAGCTTCTTGCAATTAAGAAAATTGGTTCTGCCTTCAAATCCCTCTTTGGAGTGGGTATATACTTTTCAATTGCTTCTAAAAGTATTTCCATATTTGCGCCGTATTGCGCGGATATGGGTATGATTGGCGCGTTCTCGGCGATGCTTCCTTTCACGAATTTTTTTATTTGATTGTAATTTTCAAGGGCTTGCTTTTTGTCAACCAAATCTATTTTGTTTTGAACAATAATGATATTTTTTACTCCGCTTATCTCAAGCGCGAGCAAGTGCTCTCTTGTCTGTGGCTGTGGGCACGGCTCGTTTGCTGCAATTACTAATATGGCACCGTCCATGGTTGCCGCCCCTGTGAGCATTGTCGCCATGAGCGTTTCGTGTCCTGGCGCGTCCACAAAAGAGATTCTTCTTATAGGTTCTGTTTCTCCACCGCAATACGGACATTTTTCCTTTACAGAATATTTGCCACATTTTTTGCATTTCCTCACCGTGAAATCTGCATAGCCAAGTCGAATTGTGAGTCCTCTTTTTATTTCTTCAGAATGTTCCTGCGTCTTTTTTCCGGTAAGCATTTTTACGAGAGTTGTTTTTCCGTGCGCGATGTGCCCAATTGTCCCTATGTTAACCTCCGGGAACAGGTGTTTCTTAGAGGTTGTTCTACTTCTTTTCTTCTTTGTAACTGTTTTTGTTGTTTTTTCCTTGTCCTTTTGTACCATCTTTAAATAAGATTTAGATTAATCCTTATAAAACTATGTTTTACGCCAAAATTTTTATATATACTCTCGTCATTAATTATAGAGGGTGTTTTGTTGAAAAATATACGGCGTTATATTCTATCAAGGAAATTGGCGTATATTTTATTATTTATTTTAATCGCGTCCATTTCTATCTCTGCTGGAAATAGTTTATATGTTACTGACAAAAAGATGTGTAGAAGTCAGCCGAGTGATGATTACTGTTCATATAGTGATGGATACTATGATGCACAAGATGAAGTTTGGTTTTTTTGGAGAACTTACGGGCTTCGCAGCGGAACACACACAATTTCTTACACTCCAACAATATATACACCATGGGGTTCTGAGTGGGATTACCCTCCAGATTATTTCTCATTAGATGGATATTATTGGTACTATTGGTGGTGGTATCACTGGTACGGCGCTGACAATGGCTACACTTGGTATCCGGGTTCGTATCACGCTAAATACGATTGGTATTACAGCGGACAAAGAGGAAGTTTTTATTTTGATTTTACCATAAAAGGGCTCACTGTTAATTCTGTAAGCACCTGTAGTAGGAAACCTTCAGGAGATTATTGTGCTACAAACAGTGGGCATTATAGACCTACAGATACAGTTTGGTTATTCTGGAGGACATGGTGGGTTAATCATAGAAGCGGGTGTTATAACCTAGAGATTGTTGCACGTATTGATACACCTACAGGTACGAGGTATTATGATCCTTGGTATTTTAGTGGATGTGATGGAAGGTATGATTATAGATGGTGGTGGTGGCAGTGGGGAGGCAATGGCTACGTATGGAAACCCGGAAGATATGTTGCACATTTTACAATTTATGATAGGGATGTTTATGATTTTTCAAGGTCGTTTGATGTGTCTTGGGTAATTGACGCGCCTGATTGTTCAACTTATAATGGTTGCAATGGTAATACCATTAACACTAATTGTAGGTATGATGAGAATGTAGGTAAATGTGTATGTGATAAATTATCTATGCCGGAAGATGGGAAATACTGTAAGAATTCCAATATTTTGGAAGATAGAGACTATTACTCATGTTCAGGCGGTAATTGGGTTTATACAACCAATAGTATTTTTGATTGTAACTCGCTAAATAAAGCAGGTGTTAGCTATACCTGTGAAGGCAATAAATTATATCAAAATAATTATAGTTATAATTATGATTGCTCAAATGGAATGAATCAAATTCCCGGTGCCACATGCGAGTTATCTCCTGATTCGTGGGAAACCAAAACTCTTGTTGAAGACTGTAGTGTAAATAATGGATGGTATTGCAATAATAACACTAAAGAATACAGGGTATATTCTTGTTTTGCTGGAGAAGATGGTGCTGGATGCGATTATTATGTAAATACATCTGAGCAATGTATGTTTGGGTGTAGTTACGTAAACGACTCTGCGATATGTAATTCTATGGAATTAACAGATGCATACTTTACTTATTCCAATACGTCAGATTTGACATTGAATGTAAATTATACTGCTGTTGGTGTTGGCGGGAACACAACATTTGTAGTTGATATATTCAATGGTCCAACTTCGAATTGCACGGATATTCTTTGTGGAAATAACAATAGTATAACTAAATGTAATTCTTGTGTTGGAGGATATAATTATTCCATTATGATACCAAATGATTCAATGGGTTCGGTAGAGCTGAGATTACCTTCAAATATACCAAGAGGAATATATTCTGTTAGGGTGAGTGCTTTCAATCAATTAAATGAGTTGTATGATATGATATGGGTTGATGACAATCTTTCTATTGCGTCACTATCAAATATTGGTTTCTTGCCTTATGAGGGTAGTTCAGATGGTGGAGGTAATACGTCTCTCGGTTCAAAAGTAGTAGTTACCGCATTTGTAGCTTCAATCTCTGTTGTTGCAGCTAGTGTAATATATGCACGTTCGAAAGGGGGTATATCTACTTTAGGGCATATAAAAAGCATTAGGTATAGCCTAAATAAAATACAAAAAATAATATCACGTTCCAATAAAATAGATACATTGGAGTATGGTAAAAATGTAACCTATCCTCCACCAGTAGATGAATCTCATGAAGTGCCTCAACCTGAGGGTCAGTTTTCTGGTGAAGAATACCTGTCACCTAAATGGGATAGAGATTATAATGAAGACTATGGCAATCCTCAAGTAATACCTCCGTACGCTATGCTTCCAGGGTACAAACCACCAGGTATGTCTCCAAATGATCCTTACGAGTGGGACTATTATGAAGGATTGAGGTCATGGGTTATATACTACTTGGCAAATGGATATGATCTATCATATTTAGCTAGAAAATACAATGTAAGTGTAGGGTTCCTTATGATGCTGGCTGAAGGATATAATCCTTCAAATAATAATGATAGTAATAGTCATGACAATGATAATGTTGGAGAGGACAATGTTTATCATGGTATTTATTACCCACAGTCTTTCTGGGAAGACGCCACATCGGATGAACCAGGCGAAAATCCAGAAGATGAATTACACCGTTTAGGCTTCAGTGGTGCAACAAGTGCTGTCAATTGGTTAAAGGACAAACTGGAAGAACCCTTAAAAGTGTTAGGTGAAGTCCCAATATTTGGTTCTGGGCTTGCGTTTGGCATAGATGTAATTGTTGGGTTTTTAGATGGTTTAGCTCAGACGATTGATGGATTGGTTAATTTTGTGAAAATGATGATACATGACCCCGTTGGAACAATTAAGACAATAATGAATGCGATATGGGATGTCATAACACACCCCACTGAAACAATAAATGGTATTATTAATTACTTTAAGGAGGACATTGACGATGGTCACCCTGGACGTGCAGTTGGAAAAGCATTATTTGAAATTGTTGCTTTTGTTGTCACACCAGCTAAAATTGCTGAGGCCACAGGATTATCGGCGAAAATATCAAAGTTTCTTGAGTTGATAAAGGCTAGTCGTGTATCATCTCTAGCTACTAGAATTGCTAGTAAATTTGCATACAGGATATCTGGATTGACTACAGAGGAATTAGCAGTTCGCCTCAGTAGCAAATTAGATACGCTATCTCTTAGAAGACTCTTAGCTTTATCAGACATTGATGGTTCTGAAGAATGGATTAAGAGGATTCTTAGCGGTAGTGATGAGAGTAATATTCGCGGCGTTACGAGAGAGTTGGAAGTTGTTTCTCAATTACGTCGAGGAGGATATGAAATCTTAAATGTTGGAAAGAAAGGAGTTAAGGTTAGAATTCCAAGAGATGTTATGGCAAAATATGGATTCAAGGGACTTAATGATGTAGTGTCAATGGAGAGAGATGTGATGGCTCTTAAATCCGCTACGGGGAGATTAACATTTGTTGAAGTTAAATCTTCATTACCAAGGAGTGCAAAAAATATAGCCAGGTTTAAGCGACAAATGATAAAATACAAATATCTTGCAAAAGCCAATCATGCGGATGCTATTTTAGCTTTAGAAAAACCATCTACAGGATGGCCCGGATGGTTAAAATCATTTTTAATTGATGAAGGTTTCAAGATGAGAGAAGGACAGTGGGTATTTAATGGGTAGGTGTAATTATGGTTGAGATAGGGTATGAGATAAGATTTTATGTGGAAGGTAAGATTGCCGAGTCTCAGTTAAAAGAATCTCAGAGAGTTATTAAGAAGTATTCTAGAGTAAATAGTGATTCGTACGCAGATGGCAAGGTGAGTAGGATAGGTGAATTTGTTGTGGTAAATAGTGATGGGGATAATCTTAAAGTTGTTAACTCGACTGAAGCTGCAAGATTTATCAACAATTCAAGTGGTTTTGAAAGTGGTGGTATAGAACTAGCTAGTTTTTTGGATTTATATCCCAAAGAAAAAAAGCAAACTAAAGTGTATAGCTTGAAAGGTATTGAGACTCAGAATCTTAGAAAGTATGATGGGGAAGTTTCCCTTTGGTTTTATAGGGAAAAGGGGTATGTTGTAGTATCTATCAACCTCTCTGATTTGGATGCACTTGAAACTTCATTTGATGGTGGGCATATAAACAAAGATAATGCCGGATTTAAGAATCAACAAATTTTAATATCCCTTGCTGAGGATATATTCAATATCTTCCATCCTGTTCTTGGGGTGAGTAAGCCGGTGGTTATTGGAGAGGATGATCCCGCCGAAATTGAAGTTTTTGATTGGTTAAAAAAACTTGAGATTAAGCATTTCAAGTATGACTGGTACTTTTTTGGTAAAAAATATGTAAAAAAATATGGGAAGATTCAGTTGTTAAAAATTTATGGGGCTTATAAAATAAATACCCTTAAAGATGGAGGTATTTTAGTTGCACTTTTTCCAGCAAATTCAATTAGGGGGATAACCAAAAAACAAAGAGAAGCGATTGAAAGATTTGCAGCAGTGTTTGGCATTCCCTTAGAAGATACAGTTGCCTATTTAATTTAATTTTAGAGAGCTTAGATGGACTCAGATGAAGTGATATGATTGAAAAAATATTGGATGAATGTTTTAAAACATTTATTCGTACACCGGATTATATTTGTTGGAGATAATCATGCGGTTTAGGTGATAATATGGATTTTATTAGGAAAGAAGATTTATTTGTTTTGTTGGTTTGTATTTTAATTTTTATATTATTTATTGGCATTCACACCATTAATTTTGGATATAAAGATATACGAAATGAATTGGCAGATAATTATTCATTTGAACATACAAATAATAAATCTGCTCCCCCCGTTGTGGTTGGATCTGTCGGATTAAATTCAAGTGGCAATGTCACCCCACCAACAGAAGAAGAGATGCTTGAGAACATATCATACAACAACGATTCTAATATACAAAAACCAAAATTCAACGGGAATACATTCCCTGTTGAAGAATAATTACCTCTTTTCTTCTTGTTTTTGCTCTTCTTTTGATGATTCCTCAGTTTCCTTGCCTAGAACTATTCCAAGCCTTTTGCTTCCTTCCTTGACAACCTTGAGATTTATCTGGGCAATGTCATCAGCGATTTGGTTTCCGCGTATGGATTTCCTCTTTCTCTCGCCTTTTCTCTTGACTTTGATTCCGGGTCCGTTTCCCAAAAGAATCCTCACTCTTTTTGTTCCGTGGACGTCCGCTCTCATTGGGAAACCCTGCTTGTCGCTTCCGCCCGTAATCTTGAACTCAAATCCGGCTAAATTTATTAGCTCGCCTTTTATTATTTCCCCAATTTTTTTTCCTATTAATCTGTCCGCGTCAGGCGACTTCAATTCAACCTGATACGCTTTTTTCGCTTTCGGGTCAGAAATAACCAACTTAAATTCTACCATTTTACCAAACCTCCCAGGCACCTTTCTTGGGAAGAAACGTGCACGAAAGAAGCACGCCCCAAGAGAGCCAGTCATTGTTTAAGAAATCAAAAGAACAAGGGTTTAAAAAGGTTTTTAAGAGTGTTTTATATTCAAATTAATTCTAACCTTTTAACTTTTCAAGAATGTTATTAACCTCATCATCTATAAGTTTATCTATGTTATAGCCGCCTGCAGACGTAGCTATTTGGATACCTATCATTGTTGCTTCTGGGTTTTTTAAGAATGTTTTACCCATCCCTGATTTTTTAGCAAACTTGTAGTATGTTTGTTTTTTAATTATCTCTGTTAAGTTATCTCTAAGGTAGTTCTCACCTTGTTCATCGTATATTCTCTTTAGTTGTTCATTATCCATTCCTAATAATTCTGTTTGATCAATTCTGACATATGCCGGACTTTTTTCGGCTAGTCTCGCTGTTAATTCACTTATAACTCCACTTGGAATTTCTGACATTAAGTAGTCATACAATTCATCTGCACTTTTTGATTTTATTTCGTTTTCATCCATTTTTATCACCTTCTTTTAATTCCATAAATATTTAATTCCTCGAAAAAGGGTATTGTTCCATCAACTTCGTATGCCGGAGATTTTTTGGTATCCCCTTCTCCGTATATATAAACTCCGTAGACAATATTGCCTCCAAAATGTTTAACTTCTGATTTTTTCAGTAGTGCTAATCTAATAG
>WALP01000022.1 GCA_015522785.1 Candidatus Parvarchaeota archaeon | reverse complement strand
TTTAATGAGTGATATCTCTCATGTGTGACTCTAACAGTGTTCTTTGATTCAGCTACTTCTACTGATACACCTTCTATATCTCCTAAACTTGACAACCTATTTATGATTTTTTTCTTTTCCGACATATTAACTCCTTTCATTAAGCTAACGACCAAGCTCACCGGCAAAATAAAGCGTAGTGAGGAACGAACGCAGCTTTATTTTGTCCGCGTGTAGCGCCTTGTTATGTTTTCCTTCTTGTCTTCTTTGGGACATCAATAGATGAATTAAATTTTACAAGACTTTCCCAATTAATGGATCCACTATCGTCACAAAATTGTTTCCCAAATTCTAGGGTGAATTTATTGATTCGCTTTGAATATGCTTCCATAAAATCATCATTTCTTTCTTTAGCTTTGTGTCCTAATGGCTCAATTATATCTGTATAAAGATTAGCATTTCCAGAAATAAACTCCCAAAAACGTTGACCACAATACTTAAAATAATCTCCTTTGTCTGGGTTGTTATCACGCCCGTAACAACAACCATTTACACAAACGATGGAAAGTTTTGAATTGCTTGTCCTCAGAGTTCGTTGCGCTGTTTTAAAATCAGCTTTCATTTTGGAAATTTGGCTGCTATTTCCCCAATTAGGACCTGATTTTATATTTACAATGTACCTTATTCCATTACTGTCAAATTCCAGATCAATACCCTGTATGCCAGATTTCCAACCGCTATAAACTTTTTGGTTAATAAAAATCGCAAGCCCTTCTAACCAATCTCCAAATATTGTCTCTTCGTTAGAAGATATGTGAGCATCAACAAGACCTCTGACAATTTGTTCTGCCGTTAAAACATATTTTGCCTTGAACAGGTAAGGGTTTTTTCTTTTAAGAACTTTGTTCAGGCTGAGAGTATCTAGACTGGATATTCTTTTTTGGTGAAAAGTACCAATATTCTCCTCTACATATTTAACAACATCTTTCAAGTCAAGAGCTTCCATACTTTTCCTCCGACTCAAACAGGTACAATTCCACTGGTGATATTTGCGCCTTGACCATTTCATAATATTCTGGAACTAACTCAATACCTATAGAATTTCTACGCATCCTATTAGCCACGATATTTGTTGTTCCTGAACCCATAAATGGGTCTAATACTGTATCACCAACTTGCGTGAATAATTTTATAAACCACTCTGGCAATCCTTCAGGGAATGCAGCACTATGTTTCTTGTTGCTACATTCCGTTGCTAAATGAAGAACATTTGTGGGGTATGCCATTTCACGATTGAGCCAGTTTGATATGTTTTTCCCAAACCCACTACCTACTTTTGATTCATCTCTTTTCTTATCCGTTTCGCTTAACTTTTTTAACCTACTTTTTGCCCAATCCCCCATCGGAACCATTACTTCTTCTTGATACATATTAAATTTTTTCTGCTTATTGAATTGCAATAGTCTCTCCCAAGCATCTCTAAATCTATTAGGCCACTTGCCGGGATAACAATTTTTTTTATGCCATATAAATTCCTCAGTCCAAAGCCAACCTTGCTTTCTCATTTCGATAATAAGTTCCATGACATAAGTGCTACGCTCGCCATTTACGACTTTCTCTTTTATATTTAATACAAAAGTGCCAGTAGGCTTTAATACTCTTAACATCTGCTCGGTTTTAGGCAAAAACCAATCAACATAATCATCTGGGTGGATACCACCATATGTTTTTTTTCTTTGGTCGGCATACGGCGGAGAAGTAAAAATCAAATCTACCGAATTATCTGGTAGTGTTTTTAATATCTCTTCGCAATCTCCTAAATACAGGTCATGCTTTATTTCCATTCTTTTGTCCTCAATAATTTCTTTCATTAGCATCTTCGTTCTTGAAACATAATCGCGGCGCTGACCGGCGCCGGGTGCCGTGCAGGCAAGCGCAGCTTGCATGTGCGGTGCCCGGTGTCCGGTCAAGTGCCTTGTTCCGGCGCGAAGCGACGGGACAAGGCACTTGACGAAGTCAGCGCCGCGATTCCCGGCGGCGAAGC
>WALP01000021.1 GCA_015522785.1 Candidatus Parvarchaeota archaeon | reverse complement strand
TGCTATCTCCTTATAAACTTTTTGAATATCGTCAAGCGACTCTATTTTGTAGAATCCTATCCCCTTGCTTCCTTTGCTAATTTCTATCTCGATATCTCCCTGCTTTGTTCTATTAAAATAAACAACTACCGTAAAGCCTTTCTCTGATAGATTCGATATTAAATAGTTTACAGCATACATTAACATTTTGAGTGCAACAGCAGAAATAACATCGTCCATCATTCACCTCTCTAAAAATTTAATAATTACAATTAAAACAAGCATTCCAACTCCGACAGAAACAGCACCAAGGTAAAAACTATTCCAGTCAATCATCATTTGCCTCCATAATTTGTTTAATTGCATCTTCTAAATAATCTCGCATAAGAAGCGATAAAAGAACCCCTATATTGAAAAAACCTATTTTCTTTAACTCCGTCTTTATCTCTCTATCATCCGGATGAATAACATATAAGTACAAACAGGCTTTTAATATTCTTTTTTCTATAGGATTTTTAATTGTTTCCCTCTGACGAGGGGTTAATTTTATATTTAATTTTGCGTTTGTCATTATTCACTTCCTAAAAGCTCTTTGTCTTCATCGAGCTTGCCTTTGATATAGACATCTCCCGTTTGTGTAAACTTGCGCTCGTTCTCCCTGAAGCGTGTTTCAATAATGCTTTTGATTGTTTTCCTCGGCCTTTTTTCCGTTTCAACCCCTGCTTCTTTAACTAAATCTCTCCAACTTTTGCTCTTATCGTAAGTGCTTTCAAGCTCGTTCCACTTCTCAGCTACTGCCTGGCACTGTTTAAGAAAGCTCACGTGCCTTTTAATTGCTTTTGCAAATTCCTTGATTTCTTCTTCCTCTAACCCTAAAAGCATTTTTCCTATTTCGAGCTTAAACTGCACTTCTGAGTCACGCAAGGCAAAACTTCCTTCCACATAAAAGTCTACAAATTCTTCCTTAGTCATCTTTTACCTCCTCTTTTTCTATAGACAACCATTTATCGTCACCAAGATATTCAGCTTTCTTCGTTAAATATCTCTTTCCTGTACACAGCGATTCTGTCAACATTCCTCTCTTGAAGCAAACTATATCTCCAATCGATATTTTAATGGTTGCTATTTCAAACTTCTTTTTCATTTTTTACCTCCTGTTAATTCTGGATTTTCATAAATATTGCCAATGACTTCAATGTCTTCCCGTTCTATTCCTATATCCTCGTACATTTTAATAAAGGAATAAAATTCTTGATAATCAGCATCAGGTATCACTCCAAAACAACCATCTTTACTGACAACCTTGCAAATGTGTGGGTTTTCTTCCGAAAAATTCTCGTGTCCTGGAAAAGTATCGTCATAAAAAGATGGAAATTTCACAACATCGCCTTCGTAAATTTCTTTACCCTTCTTATCTTTTAGTCCTGTATATTGCCCAACACTTTCAGGAACAACTTCTGTATAAGCGCTTTCGAATTGGTCGATAGCTAAAATAGAATCACCCTCCTCGCCTACAATAAAACTTTTTCCTGCAAACTCCAACAAATATCCGACTACCCATTTTTTTAATTCTTTACTATAACCCTTAGATTTAGCTACTCTTTTCATTTTTCACCTCTCTGTATTAGATTTCCCTTTTTGTCAAATACAGGATACCCCATAAAAAAAGTCTGGTCTTCAACACCGTGCTTATAACCGTGTACAAAGGCAGTTTTATAATGAAAGCCTATGACTTCTATAACTGCCTTAGATTCTTCGTTCTCTCTAAAATCGTGTTCTAATACTGCCCTTACATACTGCCAGTGTTCCTCTGCTAATTCCCACGCTCGATTTTTAATTTCTTCTTGAATTGGATTTTTATTCATTCTTTCACCTCGTTTTTGAATAAACTTTGTCTTTTTCCAAATAAGTCAGCATCGTGCCTATCTCTGCCAGGTGCCCTTCTAACTGCTTGACTAAAAGCTCGTTGTGGGCTCTTTTAATAATCCCTTTTATTGTTTGCTCTCTTTGCTCGAGCATTTCTTTCATTTCGTTTAAATTCATTATTTGCCTCCTTAAAATAATTTTTTTGGTACTGCTAAAATTCGTCTTTTAGAAATCTCACAATACTCGTGATTTTTCTCTATTCCTATCCAATGTTTACTTAAACTCTCACAAGCCATTGCCGTTGTTCCACTTCCTAAAAAAGGGTCAAGATAAATTTGTTCTGAGCTTGGCATAGAAGTTAGTTTTACTAAATACTGAATAAGTTTAAGGGGTTTGACTGTGGGGTGAATATTTTTCAAATGTTTTATTTTATTATAATGCTGAGACTTACCATCAAAATTTATATTTCCTCTTTTTAATTCTGCTTGTGCCTGATTGCTGTATGCCAAAGGTTTTTCCTCCAACTCTTCACAACCCATATTCCTCTCTTTCTTGCTTGCCTTTGCTACATAGAAGAAACGAGAAGCACCACCTTTGTCAGAATATTCAATGGGGTTGTTGCTTAACAAATTGTGCCATACTCCTTTTGCTTTTCTGTTTCTTGGTTTCGGATTAGATTCACTTACCCCACTTTGTTCATCTAACATCTTTGCCGCTTCTTCACTAAGTAAGATATTAGCAGGATATCTGCCTTTAACTTCTCTCCCCTTATAATTTATACCACTTCCAGGCGAAGCGTTAGATGTTCCTCGTCTTGCTTTGGCTGGTGAATTAAATCTCACTTCAGTTCTTATCCTCCCCGCATCTATATTCAACCCAGCCACTCCCCACTTCAAAGCATTTTCAGCATAACTTCCTTCGTTTGGCTTCATTGCCATTATGATTGGCTCATAGGCTGGTTTTAATCCGTGTGATTTCCAACCAGCCCAGAGTTTGGCTTCTAAGGTAGTCAACCCATTTTCTCTTATTTCATCAAAAGATTTTCCTGTCAGTTTATGCTCTATTTGTGATGCCTCGTCTGTTGCTTTAGGAAATCCGCTGCCATATAACCACATCAAAGTATCTTTAATTATCCAGCCAGCATCTTCTAATCCACAAGCCATCCTGTGCCACATTCTTGTACCACCAAAAACTAATAAGGTTGCCCCCGGCTTTGCTACTCTTAACGCTTCCTTTGCCCATTTATAGGTAAACTGCTGAAAGTTGTCTATTTTATCCCACTCTTTATTCATAAAGGCAAGCCCATATGGCGGATCCGTAATAATCGTATCCACGCTGTTATCTGGTAAAGACTTCATTATCTCAATACAATTTCCTTGATAAAGCACGCCTAAGTCTGTTCTAAAGTATTCTTTCATTTTTTATATAATTCCTCATAAATATGTTGAAAGTTTGAATATAGATAGGTTGGAGTCCTGCAATTTAAGCAGTAAAACTCCTTGCAATTTTTGATAGCCTCTATATAGGCTTTGACCTTTTTGCCGTTTACTCTCTTCAATAAAAGCTTCATACTGCGAATCTCTTTCTCCCACATCACGACCTCGGAGGGTAAATCTGGACAGAGGGTTTTATAAAAAAACTGGGTAAGCTCTCGAGCCTCGGCGCTGGTATTTTTATTTTTAATGCTTTTTTCTTTTAAGGAAGAATTTGAACCTGCGGATTTTAATCCGCTATCTTTT
>WALP01000020.1 GCA_015522785.1 Candidatus Parvarchaeota archaeon | reverse complement strand
GTGTTTCACACCATCACAGTTGAAAGGGGAAATATTTTGTCAATAAAAAAAGAAAACTGGCAGAACTGGCAGATTAAAAGAATAAAAGATGCTGTCGAATCGACTAAAAAGCCGAAACTGATTTTGTGCGCGGCAGATTACGGCGACGCTACAATCGCACTGCTTAAGGAATTCGGAATTGAATATATAACAGACTTGACAAAGTCGCTTCCCGGAAAAAAGAAGGAAGCACAAAAGCTCTACGACAAAAGCAGAGAGGAATTTCTAACTGAACTAGCAAGACTTCTCGAGGAAACTGCGAAGCACAACAATGTCAACAAAATAGTGTTCGGCGGAGTCGGGTTCCTGTCAGAAAATTTCAAAAAGATAATCGAAAAATTTCCTGAGCTCAAGAAAAAGATTAACCTATTCAAGATATCCACTCATGGGAAAACAGGCATAAACGAACTCATCAAGAGAGGCGCCGTTGAAAAAGTCGCAAGAGGCGGAAGAATTTCCGAGGAGACTAAGTTAGTTGAAAAATTCTTCGAGGAAGTTTCAAAAGATGGGCTCGCGACGTATGGACTCAAGGAAGTCAAGAAAGCAGTCGAATACGGAGCGGTGGGGTCTTTACTGGTATCAGACAGTTACATCGAAAAGCTCAAAGAGGAAAACAAGTTTGATGAACTGAATAACTTGATGGAAAACGCCGAAAAAAACGGGGCAAGCGTGACGATTATTTCCCAGGAGCACGAAGCCGGAGAGAGATTCGCTGAAATGCAAGTTGGAGCATTACTCAGATACAAGATATGAATTCATGGCAAACATTGCCTTTTCAATCTCATCTTTTAACACACTAGGGTTATTATATCTAAATGCATTCAAAACTCTATATACTGTAAACTCAGGAGATTCTCCAAAAAACGAAGCATAATCCACTTTTTCAAAAAGAGTATCATAAAAAAGTTGGATTATACTATCTTTGGTATCTAACTCTTCTGGAAACTCCAGTTTCATCACTTCTCTAACTGCCTGCTGGTAAAATCTAGCTGAAAGCGAGTAATCCTTGCCCAATAAACTTGAAAGGTACTCTTTTCTTATTGAAAGCGAGTCGCCAAGTTCATTCCAGTACCCGTCCATTGATTTTAATTCCGTAAGTCGCTTGAGTATATTTTTCTCAAGACCAATCTCATCATAGATTATGTTGCCTACATTGTTTAAGTGCTGGAGGAAACCCCTTGAAAGGGAAACAATATTTGTAATCTCAAATTCCTTATCCGTTTTTATTGTTATATCTAATGATGGAAATATGGAATGTTTAAACAATGACGACGCAATTTGCTTGTAATCCTCCGGATTTGTTAAAAAAAAATCCGAGCCCAACACAACCAAAACATCAATATCTCTGGGCGACAAAGAAGTGACGTATGAACCAAAGATAACAATTCCTTTTACATTATCTACCGATGCTATCTCCGTAGTTATTTCTTCAAGTTTCCCCATAATGAGTTAAAAAATCACTACTTTTTAAGCGTTACTAGTTGCCAAACAAAAAAACTGATTATGGAAATCAAAAATGAAATTTCTCCGACAAAGTCCATTCTAATTCTAAGCCAAGATGTAAATGTCCAGCTGACGCTTTCTGGATGTGCTATCTGCATCGCGATTACATAAATCCAAACAAGGAGCCCAAAAACAAAAGCCGTCTTTGAAGCTGCAATTTTCATCTTCTTTTCCATCATATCACCTGAAAAAAACAAAGTAAACCGAAACCAAAGCGGATACTAAAAGTCCCGCCATTATTTTAAGAGAATCTGGGAAAATGAGCAGTGACAAAAGAAAAGTCGTGGAGCCGGCGGCTAGGAAAATTTCCCGCATCATCATGAACTCTGTTTCGTTGTATTTCTTGGCAATCAGAGATGAAATCGCAAAAATTGGAAGAAACACCATCACCACGCCGATACCTACAAGAAGAACCGAAAGATAAACCACCCACGGTGACTTAGCGTAAGCCAAAATCAAGAGGGACGCTGAAAGAACAACACCGCCGATTTTTATGAGGTGCTTGCCTTCAAACTTGTCCGTGAGTTTTCCCACAACAAATATGACGAAAAACGAGCCGACCAGCAAAAGCGTTGAGACCGAGCCGACTGATACATAAGATTTCAAAAGCATAAGTGAAAGGAAGGGAATCACAAGATATATTGTAGCTGAAAGCATACCCTGTATAAAATACACGACATAATACTTAAAATGCTCACCCACCATCTTCATGCCTACATCTTTTCTTTTGCAGCCGTAATCCTTGGACATAAACAATGGAATAAGGCTCAATGACATAATTGCCCCGACAATGGCAAACAAGTAGTTGAAGGAAAGTTCGGTTAGAATTATACCACCGACTAATGGGGCTATTACTCCGCTAAGGCGCGACGTAAGCATAAGATAGCTTGTTTCCTTGCCCGTTCTTTTCTTGTGAGCGTATCTCGCGAATATGCTGTTGATGGGAATCCAAAAAAACATGTTCGACGCGGAGATTAAGGGAGCAACTAAATATCCTATATAATGGGGATAATTCGGAAGCATGTAAAGCATCCAAAGGAACAAAAGCAAAAGAGGAACATTCAGTATTATAGTGTGCTTGACGCCAATCTTCTCGCTCACTTTCAGCGAAACAGGGGAGAGGATTATCTTTGCGGCGTACATCATAGCAACAACTGCAATTACCTCGCCAAAATTGTATCCTATGGTATAAAGATAAATTGGAATAAATATGCCTGCGAGAGTTATGGCAAATTTCCTAAGATACAACGTCAGATAAACTTCCTCAAGTTCCTTGTTCAGCTTCTGCATCCAGTGAAATATATTCGTAAACGGCATAAGAAAAAGAAACTGGTTCACATTTATATAAATTAAGAAAGCGGCCGCGGGCGGATTCGAACCGCCGACCTACAGCTTACAGCCAACCCCTTCTTTCCGTGAACGCTTTCTTTCTAAGAAAGGGTTCTTTAACAGGCTGCCGCTCTAACCGCCTTGCCGCACCCCCCTTCTTCCGTACACGCTTCTTCTTAAGAAGGGTGTGCTTGAGCTACGCGGCCACAAATGTTGAATATTTTATTTCGTTTATAAAGTTTCCCAAAAATAAAAAATTAAAAATTAAGGGTGCAACCGGACAATTGTTCTCGGGAATGGAATTGTTTCCATTATGTGCTCCGCTCCGGCGAGCCACATAACCAACCTTTCAATGCCGAGTCCGAATCCTGAATGGGGAACCGTTCCATATCTCCTCAAGTCAATGTACCAGTCATAATCCTTCTTGTCAAGCTTGAACAATTCAAGGGATTCTTCCAATTCCTTTAAGTCATAGATTCTCTCGCTTCCGCCTGTTGTTTCGCCAACTCCAGGAATCAACAAATCAGCGGCAAGCACGACTTTCTTATCTTTAGGGTCCGGGCGCATGTAAAACGCTTTCATATCCCTCGGAAAATGGGTTATGAAAACCGGCGCACCTATTTCCGCGACAAGTTTCCTTTCGTCAGCGTCCGTCAAGTCATAGCCCCACTCCTTCCCGAGCTTTTTGATTGCCTCTTCATATCTCATTCTCTTGAAGGGAGGTTTCAGTTTCTTGAGCTCCTCAACATCCCTTCCAAGCTCCTTGAGTTCCTTGCCGCACTTTTCCGCGACATAATGTGCCACGAAAGTTACGAACTCTTCCTCGAATTCCAAAAGCTCGTCGAACTGCATCCACGCGGCTTCCATTTCGTGGTGCCAGTATTCCGCGAGATGTCTCCTTGTCCTACTTTTCTCGGCTCGGAAGCTCGGAGCAATAGTATATATTTTCTGAAGGGAAAAAATCATTGCTTCGCCGTACAGCTGCCACGACTGCGTCAAATACGCCTTCTTGTCGAAGTATTTCACCTCGAACAACGTAGAGCCCCCCTCGCAGGCGGAGCCCGTAAAGCTTGGCGCCTGAATCTCATAGAATCCTTTCTTCTTGTAAAACTCATGTATTGCTTCGAACACAAAACTCCTTATCTTGAAGAACAGCGTCATTTTTCTGCTGCGAATCCACAGATGCCTTACATCTCTCAGGAATTCCTCGCTCTGGTCCTTCGTGATTGGGAACCTCTCCGCAATGCCGACTATCTCAAGTTTTTCTACTTGGATTTCGTATCCACCCGGGGCTCTCTTGTCTTCCTTGACAGTTCCCCAAACTTTAACTGACGACTCAACCGTGAGCTTCTGGGAGTCTTCCCAAAACTCAGAACCGGGCTTGACGGCTGTTTGTATTATTCCTGAATCATCCCTTATCAAAAAAAACGAAACAGATTTTTGCTTTCTTTCCCTGTAAACCCATCCGCGAATCGCAACCTTCTCGCCCGTGTGTTTTCCATCCAAAATGTCTCCAATTTCAACAAAATCCATAGAATACTTCACTACCTCACGCTTAAAATGTTTTTCTTTGGTGATTCCGACGACCACCTGTCTTCTTAACTCTAGTTTCCATAATTTCACCTCCTGAAAACTTTAGAGAATATGACTGAAATTCAGAAATATAACTAAGCAAATCTCCAAAGAAGGATTCAATTCCGATAATCGCCTTTTGGTTTCATTTTCAACAATGAAATAAAGAGTGTTGTATTTATAAATCTTTCTCTATGTATTTACTTAATAGTAGTAACATTTATAAACAATTGATGTATTAATATGTTGGTGAGGAACAAATGATAAATGCTCAAGATGAAAACCCTATATATCTTCTGGACACTCAAGCAGTTATAACACTCTACAATAAGGGCAAGCTTGAAGAGCTAGATGGCAATTATATACTCCCTAATGAAGTTTTGAATGAATTAATACATCAACAGTATGACCATAGACATAGCGATGATGGAAAATTGCTTGTTCCAGGAAGACTTATGGAAAAATTGTGGGGGTTAATAGGGAACGATAGAATAACTTTAGTGAACGTCGGTATAACCAACACTGATATCAAAAGTTTAGAAGGCGCGTTAAGAGACTGTTCATACAAAAAAAATAGTAGAGTTGGACTTGGGGATGCAGCTCTTCTTAAACTTGCGTATACCCTTTCAAAACAGCAGAACAATGTTAAAATTATATCTTCAGATAGTGACATAGAAGAGATTCTAAATGGTTACCAAACAATAGGTGTTGATGTTATACCTTCTGAGATTTATATACAAAGAGAATTAAAAGCATATTAGTCTTACTACTAATATGTAGTAAATTTTATAAAGGCATAACGATAAATTAATCTATTATGAAGTGGCAAGAGTTCAAATTTCCAAAAACACCCTATATATTCTCAAAGGGCACACGCGAAGATAAGATATTAGACAAGGATAAAGTAAAGTTATTTTTAGAATCTAATGTGATAATTCAAGAGAAAATTGATGGGAATAATTTAATGATTTTCGCGGACGAAGCTGGCCCACATTTTAAAAGCAGAAGTAGTATTGTTACAGGTTATGACACAAAATTCAAAAGTCTCGACTTGTGGTATAAAACACACGAAAAAGAAATAAAAAAGATATCCGATAAAAATTTGTATTTGATTGGTGAATGGGTATTTTGGAAACACTCGATACATTATCTATCTCTTCCATCCTATTTCATTGCATATGATATATTTGATGCTAATGAACAAAAATTTTTGTCACAAAAAAAAGTGTCTAGAATACTAAATAATACAAAAATTGTGTATAACCAACCAATCTACGAAGGAAGTATAAATGGAAAGGATAACCTTGAACATTTAATCGAAAATTCCAATTTTGGAGCGTCAAAAAAAGAAGGGTTGGTTATAAGGATTGACGATGAAAATTACAACATTTATAGAGCAAAATATGTTCCAAAAGAATTTACGGAAGGCATAAAAAAGCATTGGGTGCCGAAAGAAAAGAATAGATTAAAATATGATATCACACATTGATTAAAAGAAACTTTTCTTGAATTTCGAAAGGATTTTTCGCAACTCATCCCAGCTATGCTCATTGTGCCCCCACACTTCAACTAAAAAGTTCATCTTGTCATCGTCCGATTCAATGTGCTCGACTAACTTGTCAAAACCATGCGATGTCGTGCGAGGGTCAATCTCATATATCTTCACATCAAAGCGTCTCTTAAGCGAGCGATACAAAGAGGTATACGACTCTCTCTCCTCGGAAAACAATTTGGTAAGTTCATTGTCGGTGTTATATTCGCTGTCAAGAGGCAGAACCCCTTCCATCAAAAAAACGACTGTCTCAACACCCATCTCTTTTAAATCGCCGTTCATTGGTATCAAGTCGCTCCTGTCAATGCTGCTGTGAGTGTCAAAAACTCGGGCAGGAAAACTGCCGCGCTCCAATTTGTTGAATTGTTCGCTAAAATACGCGAAGTTTGAGTAATATGTCCTCTTAAGGTCTGGCTTGATAGTTTCAACCCACAAAAAGGGCTCGACATTGTTATATCTCAATGCGCATGATATGAAAGGAATGTGTGGAAATCCACCTTCAACAATGAATAAGGTGTCATCATCTCCCAATTCCCTTTTGTCAAAAACATAATCCAATCCCATTCCAAGGAGGACATCATTGGTGTAATCGCCGGGATATTCCGAAAACTCACTTTTGGATATAATATCCTTTTTTAGATTTTCATTTAAGCCATACGCCTTCTGGACTTTAGTTGTGTGTTTAAATGATGTTACTGGACTCCTCATAATACTATCAAGAAGTAGTTAAAATAATAAAATATATATACCTTACGAAATTCATATGAAATATGTGTTATACAACTCTACTCAAAAATCAATTGTCCCATCTGGAGAAAGAACTTGAGGAATTTCCAGATGATTGGAATGACTACAATCCTGATGAATATTTAAACAAAGGAAGAAGCATAATCATACTCCAAGCCGAGCTAGAACGTGGATTAGGAATCTACAAAAAGATAAGTTGGTATGAAGAGGAATCTGGTTATAACCCGCTGGAGGATGAAATTGTACAATACTTCGAAAGATTGAAATTGAGGATAACCGAAAATAACATCCTTAAGATGATTAAAGAAAAATATGACCCTTATTTTGTGACCCAAAAATTGGCCAAGAAAATACTTGAACAAAAGACAAAGGAGTCTCAATCTAAACAAACCAAAAAAGAAGATAAGTTTGACCCAATGTATAGTTAAAGTTTCTTTTCCAGTTCCTCTTCGTCTTTTGTGAGCTTTACGCCGAGCTTTTGAAGCGCCTCAGCATGAAGTTTTATCAGCTGGTCGACAATTGTGATTAATCTGTACAGCTCCTGCCTTTCCTTGACAAGCGACTCAAGCGCTCCCTTGTGATATCCCACCTGTTCATCTTTTGACATATTCGTCATCTTAACGCCTCCTTGTTTAATATCTAACTAAATGTAGGTTTATATTATTACCTTTTCGTAAACCGCCAAAGCATAACTTTTACAGGATGCTTTAACTCGTCGTGGAACCCCATCGTCGGCTTCAAGTTTATCGTTCTTTGAATCAATTGAAAGGGATTGAAGTTGTGCTCTTCCGCAAATTTTTCTATAAAATTCTCAGTCCCAAATTTGTGAACCGAATAAACATTGTCCGCCAATTCAAATGCTTTTTCCAGAAAAACCCTGTCCGCGCCTTTTTTTTGTATCCCGAAAGGTGGATTCATGATGACTGTGTCACTTTTTTGTGTCATAACTTTAATATCTTTCTTGACAAACTTTATTTCGCAAACTGGAATTTTCGTTTCTTCAACAACTTTCTTGTTTTTCTTCGCAATTTCAATAGCTTTTTCGTCTATATCATAACCTGTGACAGATTTTGCCCCGAGAAGCGCGGCACCGATAGAAAATATTCCTGTTCCGCATCCCAAATCAATGACATCTTTATCCTTAATGTTGCCGTCCATGTACGCCATCCAAAGAAGCTCGGCGGCAATTTCAGAAGGAGTTATATATTGCTCCCACTCTACCTTTGGCTCCTCAAATCCCTCAATTGTAGAAAGTACAATCGCCAAATCTTTTTTCGAGGGTATCATTCCAATCATTTAAAAAATTCAATATTTATCTTTTTATCTATTCCAATTAAGGCGAATTGGCCAATGCCTCCATACCCAGGATTAATAACCAACGTCCTTCCAATTCTTGTTTTCCCCTGTGTTTCATGTATGTGTCCACAAATATGTAAAATTGGAGCATATTTTTTATCAACAACTCTATACTCATAGACGCCAACATGTTTTCCATTCATTGGAGAATTCGGATTGTTTATCTTATCCAAAGAGGTCTTATAAGGCGGAATGTGTGTTAAAAAGATAGTCTTCTTACTTGACTTTGAGAATAATCTATCTAAAACCTTTAATGGCTCCTTCAAGTAAGAATACGTAGAAAAACCAACTAAATCAAAATCCTTAAGCTCAACTCTTGAGTAAAACAAAAGCTTAAGGTTATTTGTTTTATTAATCATCTCCTGCATTGTTGGAAAATTTCCAGATAACCCATACTCCCCTAGCACCTTCTTCTTAATCCTCAATTTAGTGAAGTCACCATTTCCCGGCACGATATATGTCGGTTTTCCAAGCTCATCTAGTTTTTTGATGACATATTTCATACTTTTCAGATTTTGTTTAATCATACTCACAAGGCGCTTCTTTGGAACGAATTCAGTTAAAGGCAATCCTGAGGAAAGTTCCTTCGAATATTTGAAAAGGTACCTCCGTTCTCTTCTTTCCGATAAGTCACCCGTAGACAAAATTGCATCTACTTCTTTTGCATATCTCTTTATCTTACTAGGAAACATCCCATGGAAATCTCCAACAGCAAGTATCTTCATTTTATCACCTTAGCATTTTTGTAGGCATCTTCAAATAAATGCTTTAACATATCAACAAATGCTTTGTCTCTTATTAGAACAGTTGCATTTGATTTTATTAGAGCAATTAAAACAAAACCATCTGCAATCCAAAATGCAACTCCTTTATTTGGATATGCTCTAATGCTTTTCGTGTGCTTAAGCCACTTTCTAATATTTTCTTTGGTCTCTTCATTATATCTTACAAGAGACTTAACTTCAACCCCTTTCCTAATCTCTCGTCTTTCTTCCCTTACCCATTCCGGATAATACTCGGCAGCATATCTTATTTTGTAACTAAATCTCTTTGGTGGATTTCTTAATTCTCTAACTAACTCATACCATACTCTTTTTCCAGTTGCAACTAAAACTGCTTCCTCAGGTGCATTTTCATATATCCTTTTCAATTTCTTAATTTCCTTTTTAACCTCCTCAAACTCTTTCTCCTTCTTCTTAATCATTTCCTCTACAACTCGTGGATTTGCAATAGAATACGTCCTTGGCTTCCTAGGGATTATTCTAACTAAATTTTTTGAAATTAGAGATTCAAGCACATCATAAATTCTGCCATAAGGAACTCCGCTAACTTTTGCTATTCTTGAAGCAGTTCCCTTGCCAATTTTTACAATCGCGCCATACACAGCACTTTCATACTTGTTTAATCCCAAAACTTTCCAATCCATTAAAACTACTAAAGTGGTTGCAAATATATAAATTTACCCTTTAATTATAACTACTACGAGATGAGAACAAATGGTAAATTATGTTAATGTAGATGCACAGCAAATTTATCATGCATTTGTAAACGGTAGATTAACTATACACCAAGCTGCAGAAGCATTATATAACACACTCGGAGGGATAACAAAGATCGAATACATCCCAAGGCAAAAGTTCACAGCTAAAAACCATCTATACAAGGTAAGTATTCCAGAAGCTAAAGAGCAAATAAAGCCCACTCTAAGATTAGTAAAATCTCTGAAGGATACCCATCCAGAAATATTTGTAGAAGCACATCTTGGAAAAAGGGCTTCTTCAAAGCACCACAAAGAAGGACTAGAATTTATTCTAGAAAATATTTAGGAGGTGAAAAAAATGTCATACAAAATATTAGCACCCGAAGATGTCTTCGGAGAAGAAAACTTGAGGAGAGGTTGGAACGAAAGGAGAAATATAATGGGATTCCACAGCACCGGAATATTCATAGACGACATCCTAAACAATGATGACAAATTCGGAATTGGGGAGCTAAAAGCAAATGGGGCATACATACTGGTGCCTTTCGAGATTCCAGATGGAGAAGTAATTGCGTATATTCAAGATCAAATCGACATGGAACCACCAGGGGATTATAATAACACTCTCCTCGATATAAACGGCAAAAAAGTTTATGGAGAAGGAGAATTATTTGCAGCATTTGTTACACTTGACAACAAAACTTACGCCGCATGGAGCAATGGCTATAGTAAACCCACATTAATGTATGATGGAGAGGGAAGATTGTTTGGTAAACTCCCTGATTGGTTCTTTGATTACTACAGTTGGATGGAAGATAATCCAGAAGAAATGCAGAAAGAATTTAAGAAAATAAATGGTAGATGGCACCTAAGAGAAGAAGATGTATTATTTGACATAAAAGATGGGAAAAAATAAAGATATAATCTCTTCTTTTTATTTTTTTGAAAGTGCCTGTTTTAATTCTTTTGAAACGATTTCGCCGTCGATTCTGCCGCGGACTTTGCGCATTACAAACCCCATAAGAATACCAAACTGCTTTTCTTTCGCAAGCTTTTCGTTTTCATCAAGAACTTTAGAAATTATTTTTCTTAACTCGCGCAGAGAAATTTTCTGGAGCTTCAGCTTTTTCATAACCTGTTCAGCAGTCATTTTCGGCCTTGAAGCCAAATGCGCGATAATCTCAACAATTGCCTCTTTCGCTATTTTTCCTTTATTTAATAATTCAAAAGTTTCCTCGAAATGTCTTTTCCCAATTGCAGAGGTGTCCAGCCCGTATCTTTTTCGTATTTCGTCTTTTGTAGACACAAGCGTCGCCGCGATTATTGTCGGATGAACATTCTTGAAATTTTTAACAAGCTCCTCAAAGGTTATCAACTCTGGGCTGTGAAGTATTTGGTTTGCCAAGTCGTCTGAAAGTTTCCATTTCTTGAATTTCTTAAGCCTCTCCTCCGGCGTTTCCGGAACTTTTATCCTCTTTAACATATCTTTTGAAATTGGAACAGGAATTTCATCTGTTTCAGGATACATCCTCGCGGCGCCGGGCATTGGGCGGAGGAATCTCGTCGTCCCGTCTTC
>WALP01000019.1 GCA_015522785.1 Candidatus Parvarchaeota archaeon | reverse complement strand
TTCTATATCTTCTTTATCAAATTTATTTTCTAGCTTTTTTCTAATCTCAAATTCTGAATAATCTCTTCTAGAGAGTAATCTCAACGCATAGCTAAATGAAGAGTTGTTACTATTTCTTCTTTTCCCCTTCTGTTTGCTTTTGCTCTTCCGCTGAAAAGAACTTCTCATTAACCCCTTTCCTTATTTTTTCCAAAAGCTCCTCATTGGCCTTAATAAGATTAATTGCATTATCCCTACCTTGCCCGAACTTTACATCTTCATATGAGTAATAAGAACCAGCCTTTTTTATAATACCTTCTTTGACAGCGACATCAAAAAGATCAGCAAGCTTGGAAACACCCCTACCAAAAATAAGGTCAACAATTGCCTCTCTGTAAGGCGGGGCAACTTTATTCTTTACTACCTTTATTCTGAGCCTATTACCTACAAGCACCCCTTTCTCTTTCAAAGACTCCACTCTTCTGATGTCAAGTCTTACGGAAGAATAAAATTTCAGTGCCCTACCACCCGGTGTAACTTCAGGATTGCCATACACTACACCAATCTTTTCTCTAAGCTGATTTATGAAAATTACACAGGTTTTAGACTTGCTAATAGAGCCTGTAAGTTTTCTCAACGCTTGAGACATTAGGCGCGCCTGAACTCCCATAAAAGAATCACCCATATCTCCCTCAAGTTCGGTTTTAGGGACAAGCGCTGCAACAGAGTCAAGTACTATAATACCAATCGCTCCGGACCTCACAAAAGTATCAATAATCTCAAGTGCCTGCTCTGCATAATCAGGTTGAGATATGATAAGGTCGTCCACATTCACACCCAAGTTTGCTGCATATTCCGGGGAAAAAGCATGTTCCACATCAACAAAAAGAGCTTTACCTCCTATTTTCTGAGCATTTGCCACTGCCTCAAGCGCCAGTGTTGTTTTTCCTGTTCCTTCGGGGCCATAAATCTCAACAATTCTTCCTCGTGGAAACCCTCCGACACCAAGTGCTATATCCAGAGATAAGATTCCTGTTGGAATAGATTCTATTTGAAGACGGGCTCTTTTATCGCCAAGACGCATAACAGAACCTTTTCCAAATCGTTTTTCAACTTGCGCCATTGCAAGTTTTAAAGCATTTTCCTTATTTAATTGTTCTTTTTCTGCCATATTTGTTACCTCTCTTGAAAAATTTGCTATACCTTTATTATAGTTAATTTCTATGCGAAATCAAACGAAGAAATTTTATCATAAATCGGGCCTTGGGGGGTAAGTGTGCTTTTTATCAGTGAAATACCGATTGCACTCACATTGATTTTATCAAAACCCAAATCCTTAATAGTCTCCAAATTAACACCTCGGCCTCTTACCCTCCCTAACGTAAGGTGCGGAATATAAGTTTTTTCTTTGTTAAAACCAAGTCCTTTAAGCCTATCGTCAAGCCTTATCATTAAATTTACAATATTCTCTGCATTTACTACAGAAATAAAAATAACTCTTGCGTTCTTTTTGCTGGGAAATCCATTTATTCCTTCATAGGAAAATGAAAACGGGGCAAACGAACAGGATACTTCCAGCAGAACATCACTAATTTGCTTAATGTTTTCTTGTTTGACCTCTCCAAGAAACTTTAAAGTGAGATGAATATTTTCCGTTTCTACCCATTTTACTCCGGAAAATCTCCGCATAAGAGGTTTTTTGACAGAAAACACAAATTTTTTATTCAGGTCAGTTTTTAAAGCAATAAAGAGTCTCATTTAAGAGCCTCCGCACGTAACCTCTCAGAATCGGAGCCAGTTATCTTTGCATTGTAAATTTTACCTTCCTCTACGTCTCCGCGTATTAAGACATAATCATCTATCTCGGGCGCATCAAATTGAGTTCTGCCAACAAACCCATTCAGCTGTTCATCATAATAGTCTACAATCACGGGTAATGCTTTGCCTACCATATTATTAAGTTTTTCCGCATTTATTTTCGATTGTATCTCTTCAATTTCTTTCTTCCGCTCAATCTTAACTTTTTCAGGAACTTGCATATCCATTTCATAACTCTCAGTGCCTTCTTCCTGAGAAAAAGCGAAGACACCCAAATGTTCAAAGCGAACATCTTTGATAAATAACTTTAATTCCTCGAATTCTCTTTCCGTTTCACCAGGAAAACCGGTTATTACAGTAGTTCTTATTGCAATATGTTTGTCCTTAAGCATACCTATAACTTTCTCAGTTTCTTCACGCCCGTGAGTTCTTCTCATTCGTCGCAAGAGTTTATCATTTATATGCTGAATAGGTACGTCAATATACGGCACAACTTTGTTGCTACTTGCAATATAATCGATAAGTGCTTTGTTTATTTCAGATGGATAGGTATACAAAATACGAATCCATTTTAAGTCTTTAACATTTTCAAATTTTTCAAGAAGATCCAACAGTCTGTTTCTGCCGTAAAGATCTACACCGTATTGAGTTGTATCCTGGGCTATAAGTATTAGCTCTTTAACTCCATTATCCACAAGCCTTTTTGCCTCATCAATTAAAAAATCCATACTAAAACTATGGACTTTCCCTTTGATTTTAGGTATAAGGCAAAAAGCACAATTATGATTGCAGCCATCCGCGATTTTTAAGTACTCATAATGAGGTAGAGTAACTTGAAATCTTGGAATGCTTGTATGTTCAAACTTGTTGCTAATAAATATTCTTTTTCTACTCGTAAATGCATCCGTAATTTTTTCCAAATCATTTGTTCCGGTAAGTGCGTCTATTTCAGGAAATTTTTTTAGTAGCTTTTCCTTTGACAAAGAAGGATAGCATCCGGAAACTACAATTTTTTTGATTTCGCCTTCTTTTTTCTTTTTAATGAATTCAGTTATAACATTTTCTGCCTCTTCCCTCGCAGTTCCCAAGAAAGCACAGGTATTTATTATAACGGATTGCGCTTCATCGATGTCAAACGTTATATGAAACCTACCTTGTAAAAGTTTTCCCAATAATCTTTCACTGTCCACAAGGTTTTTAGGGCATCCAAGGCTTACAATGCCAATAGGTTCAAAATCCCTCATTACGGTTTATACGTAACCTCAAGAACCTTCTTGTTCCTACTTACTATCACAGGACTCTTTTCATTCACACTCACGAAAGCATGAGTTGCATTGCCAAACTTTATTTTCACATATTGCTTTCCTTTAAAAGTTTTACTTTCTCCCTTGCGGATAAAGAATTGGCTATATTGCCCGTCTATCGTAACCCCTACCCAGCAAAGCTCATCTGCAGAAACTGTTACATTAATACCTTCCATTTTATTTTCAACAGGAGAGGTAGTTTTTTTACCTTCTTCGGACTTTGGTTGAGCAACATTTTCAGGGGGCTTTTGTGTTTCTTCAGTTGATGGCACAGTGGTCTCAGAAGAATTATTTGTGTTTTGCGGATTACTCCTTTTATTTGTGTACACTAAAGCAAATACCGCAAAAAAGCATACAAGAAGTAATGCCACAAAAATTGTATAAAAACGTTTTGTATGGGAATTGTCCTCTGATTTTTTGTTCT
>WALP01000018.1 GCA_015522785.1 Candidatus Parvarchaeota archaeon | reverse complement strand
GAATATGAAAGCAGCCATTTCCGCACTATACGACATTAACAGCATTAGAATTATTCCTCCTGACGGTGCCATTTTTGTTTTTGCGGATGTTTCAAAAATTGCAGACGGTAAAGAAGTCGCCTATGATTTACTGGAAAAAGAGAAGGTAATTACAGTGCCGGGTATAGGGTTCGGAGATAGGGGGAAGAATTACATACGCATTTCGGTGGGTATGGAACCAAACCTGCTCGAAGAGGGGCTTAAAAGACTCAAGCATTATTTCTCCAGTAAATAAAATATAGGCAGTAGATATTGATATTTCCCCCTGATTTGTCATTCCGGACTTGATCCGGAATCTCATTCTGATGCTGAACCAAGTTCAGTATGACATTAGTGTAAATTCCCCTCTGCAGAGGGGTACTGCGAAGCAGGGGGGTGTTCTAAAAGTCATACTGGCTTACTATGCCAAATTCCCCTCTACAGAGGGGTACTGCAAAGCAGGGGGGTGTTCATAGTGACATATGTACTTCCCATTTACTTCTCACTTTTTAAAATAGTTAATAAGTAAAAGATATTGACATAATCTAAAAGTAGTATTACAATTTTATGCACAAGGCAATGAATGGTAAGATATTGGAGGAAAAGAGATTAAATAATATGAAAGAAAATAAATCAAGGTTATTAAATTGGGGAAAGCGAGTTGTTCATGTTAAGTATTACAGTTCAAGAGTCGCATAACTGCTTTATAGAATACAACTATTCCTATGATTGGCTTATACATAGATTAGCGCATTATGGGTATTATTAAAGTTGGTTATTATATATTCAATATTAAGGAGACAAAATGAATAATAATCTTTCATTTATTACAAATGAGGAAAATCAAAGTCTAAAAGACAGATTCAAAACTTTAATTAAAGATACTTCTTTCTTTGATTGTCTTGTTGGATTCTTTTATTCCAGTGGTTTTTACGCGATTTATCCATCCCTTGAAAACACGGAGAAAATACGAGTCTTGATTGGCATCGGCACAAACAAACAGACATTTGAGGAAATGAAGCAAGCCAATAAAAAATCCTATCAAGAAATTGATTTTTCCTATGCTGAAACTAAACAGAGAATTGAGAATCTTGTAGAATACGAAATGGCCAATTCAGAAGATAAAAAAGATGTTGAGGAGGGTGTTCGAACTTTTATAAAATGGATAAAAAATAAAAAACTCGAAATCAGGGCTTACCCTTCAAAGAAAATTCACGCAAAACTGTATATTATGACTTTTAAGAAGGGTGACCGAGATGTTGGCCGTGTTATTACCGGTTCGAGCAATTTCACCCAATCTGGTTTGGTTGATAATTTGGAATTTAATGTTGAATTACAGAGACCGGAAGATTATATCTTTGCTCTAAAAAAATTTAATGAATTGTGGGAGCACGCTGTTAAAGTTAGTAAAGAATATGTGCAGACAATTCAAGAAAAAACCTGGCTAACACAAAATATAACTCCATACCAGCTTTATCTAAAATTCCTTTATGAATATTTTAAAGATGAACTCAATCAAACAGAAGATGTCTTTTTTAAATATATACCAAGTGGGTTCAAAAAACTTGAATATCAGCAACAAGCTGTATTGAACGCCAAAAAAATTCTATTGGAATACGGCGGTGTGTTTATCTCTGATGTCGTCGGGCTCGGGAAAACCTACGTGTCCGCTATGCTGGCAGGACAATTAGATGGCAGAACCCTTGTCATTGCGCCTCCAGTTCTTTTGGAAAAGTCCAACCCGGGGTCATGGCCCAATGTGTTTTCGGATTTTAGAATTCACGCGGATTTTGAGTCTCTTGGAAGACTTGACCATCTTTTAGCTAGAGGAACGGAGAAATATAAAAACATAATCATTGACGAAGCGCACCGTTTTCGGACCGAAACCACAATGGGCTATGAAAAACTGGCTGAAATATGCCGAGGAAAACGAATTATTCTGGTAACGGCGACACCTTATAATAATAAACCGCAGGATATTCTTAGTCTCTTGAAATTGTTCCAGAAAGCAAAAAAAAGCACTATTCCGAATCTCCCTGATCTTGAATCATTTTTTGGGAATCTTGACAAAAAACTTGAGAAGCTTGACCGGAAAAAAGATTATACCGAATATATCAACACTGTAAAAGAGAACGCCAGGGAAATACGAGAAAAAGTTTTAAAATATCTAATGGTGCGCCGCACCCGGACTGAAATTGAAAAATACTTTAAAAAGGATATTGACGAGCAAGGACTAAAATTTCCGCATGTTGAAAAACCAGTTCCGCTTTTTTATGAATTGAATAATGAGGAAGATAATATCTTCAATACTACTATTGACCTAATCGCTAATGAATTTAGATACGCCCGTTATATGCCCATGTTGTACTATAAAGGCAAGATTAATCACCTTGAGGTCCAGTCTCAGCGGAACATGGGACGGTTTATGAAAATTCTGCTTGTCAAACGACTGGAAAGCAGTTTTTTTGCCTTTCGTAAATCTGTGGACAGGTTTTTGCATTCTTATGAAATGTTCATCAAAGAACTGGATAATGGTTCTGTGTATGTCAGTAAAAAGTATACCAACAAGATATTTGAGCTGCTGGAAAATGACGATGACGAAGCGATTCAAAAGCTGATTGATGAAGGAAAAGCAAAAAAATATGACAGCAGGGATTTTATGGATGAACTAAAAAAAGATCTTGAGCATGATCTTAAAATCTTAAAAGAGATTAAACTCCTCTGGCAACAAGTGAAACATGATCCCAAACTACAGCAGTTTAAGGAGGAGCTGTCCAGAAACCTTGTTTTGAAAGATAGTCATCTAATCATATTTACAGAATCAAAAGAAACCGCAAATTATTTGTACGAAAATATAGATAAGGAATATCCAAGGAAAGTATTGCTGTTTACTGGTAATTCGCCTGAATCAATCCGAGATAAAGTCATTGAAAATTTTGATGCTCGTGCGCGCTACAAAAAAGATGATTTTCGCATATTAATATCCACTGAAGTGCTCTCAGAAGGCGTTAATCTCCACCGTGCAAATGTAGTGATCAATTATGATATTCCCTGGAATCCTACACGTATGATGCAGCGGGTGGGTCGTATCAACCGTGTGGACACCCCTTTTGATAAAATCTATACATTTAATTTTTTCCCGACTGTACAATCTAATGATCAGCTCAAGTTAAGAGAAGCTGCTGAAAGCAAAATAAACGCTTTTTTGACACTGCTTGGAGGAGATGCAGAGCTGTTAACCGAAGGAGAGCCTATTGGTTCGCATGAGCTTTTCGACCGACTTACTTCCGAAAAAACACTTGAGGGAGACGGCGAAGAAGAAAGTGAATTAAAATACTTACATGCCATACAGGAAATTAGAAAAAAGGATCCGGATTTATTTGAGAAAATTAAGCATCTACCGAAAAAAGCACGCACCGCCAAGATGGATAGAACGAACCCGGGTGCCCTCATTACCTACTTCCGTCGGGGAAAGCTTCAAAAGTTTTTTATAGCGAGCGGAAAAAATAAATCGGTTGAACTAGACTTTTTGACCGCAGCTGGCATTCTTGAAAGCAATCCGGATGAAAAACAGAAAAAACTGCCTAAAGATATATATGATTTGCTGAACAAGAACAAGGAAGCCTTTATAGTCGCTACAACTGAGGAAATGGCTGAGCCGCAAAAACGAAAGAGTCGGGACAGCGCTGACAACATCCGAAAAATTTTAAAAGCAACGCTTAAAAATACCAAGATATTTACCGATGATCAGGAAAATTATCTAAAAAAGGTGTTGACTCAACTCGAAGAGGGAGGCATTCCCAAACGGACTCTTAAGAAAACACTAAAAGCTCTTAATGATCTTTATGATGAGATTGTCAATCCTTTCAAGGTACTGGCGATTCTCCAGTCTCATATTCCTGAAAAGTTACTGCAGAGCCATTATGCAGAGCGGAATTTAACCGTGTCGGGTAAGCGTGAAGTTATACTTTCATTATATTTAACAGGAGGACAATAGTGGATAAACAGCAAGCGCAAGAAATAATACGAGAAACCTTTGAAAGCCGTTTTGATAAAAGCCGGTTCATAGTTTTTGTTAAAAATCTTCTAAATAGAATTGATGAAAGTTCATTTATTTACAAAGGCAACTACATCAATGAAAAATTTCGAAATTATGTAAAATCTTTAGAGCGAATCGGAAAGTTTAGTGATGGGGAAAACAACATAGACATTCTCATCATCACACTACAAAAAGAGACTTCTCTGGAACGAGCCCGCACTATGCAACGTAATTTTGTTGCATGGTACTTAAACGGTAGCCGTGGTAAAATGAAAGACGCTGCCCTGGTTGCTTTTGTATCCCCTAATAAAGCAGACTGGCGCTTTTCTCTGGTCAAGATGGATTACAAATTTGAAAGAACAAGTACAGGAAAAATAAAGGTTAAAGAAGAATTTACCCCGGCCAGACGTTGGTCGTTTCTTGTGGGCGAAAATGAAAAGAGTCATACTGCCCAAAGCCGCCTTGTAAACATTCTGGCCGATGACGAGAATTCTCCTACCCTTGAGGAGCTGGAAAAGGCGTTTGATATAGAGATAGTTACCAAGGAATTTTTCCTGAAATACCGGGAATTATTCCTGCGCACAAAGTATGAATTGGATAATGTTATAGAAAGGGATCGAAAAGTGAAAGATGACTTTGCAGCAAAGGGTGTAGACACTGTCAATTTTGCAAAAAAATTGTTGGGTCAGGTTTTATTCCTTTACTTTTTACAAAAAAAAGGCTGGTTTGGTGTAGGCCGTAATGATGACTGGGGCACTGGGGCAAAACACTTTTTGCGTTCTCTATTTGATAAAAAACACGGGAATTACCAGAATTTTTTTAATGACATCTTAGAACCGCTGTTTTATGAAGCCTTGCGCATCGACCGCAGCCATGACGATGATTATTACAGCCGGTTCGATTGCAAGATTCCATTTCTAAACGGTGGCCTGTTTGACCCAATCGGAAACTACGACTGGGTTCATATTGACATCAACTTACCAAATGACTTGTTTTCCAATACAAATAAAACCAAAGAAGGTGATATTGGCGATGGCATTCTGGATGTGTTCGATCGCTATAATTTTACTGTTCGAGAGGATGAGCCATTGGAGAAAGAAGTGGCCATTGACCCGGAGCTGCTTGGTAAGGCATATGAAAAGTTCAATGCTATTCGGCCCGACAATTTCGACGAGTATGTCAAAGCATTAAAGAGCGGGAAAAAAGGAGAGGAAAATAAGTTCAACAAGAGATTCGGTGTCTATTACACTCCCCGGGAAATAGTGCATTACATGTGTAAACAGAGTCTAATTAATTATCTTTTTACCCAAGCGGAGGAATCCAAACTTTCAACCTCTATCAAAAAGCAGGATATTGAAGACCTGATTGAAGTCGGCGAGATGATTACTGAGCATGAGGCCACCGCTCTCATCAAAGAGGAAAAGGTCAAAAGAGGCATCCAGAAATCTACGGAATATACCACCAGGTTATCCGATAGTATCCGAGAAAACGCCTCTGCCATCGACAATTGGTTGGCGGATATTACAGTCTGCGATCCAGCCGTGGGATCAGGCGCATTTCCTGTTGGCATGATGAACGAAATCGTACACGCCAGGAATGTGTTGTCCGTTTTCCTGAATGATGGGAAAAGAAACGATTATGAATTCAAGCGTCGCTGTATTGAGCATTCCCTCTACGGTGTGGATATAGACCCCGGTGCGGTAGAGATTGCTAAACTAAGGCTCTGGCTATCACTTGTAGTGGATGAAGAGGACATTAAAAACATAAAGCCATTGCCCAACCTGGATTACAAAATTGTCTGCGGTAACTCCCTATTTGGGGTGAAAAAAAACTTGTTTAATCTTAAGTTTTTTAACGATTTGGAAAAACTGAAGCCGCTATATTTTAACGAAACCAATCCTACGAAAAAGCAGGATTACAAAAAGCAAATTGATGATTTAATTAGTAAAATTACAAATGGGCATAAAGAATTTGATTTTAGAGTATATTTTTCTGAAATATTTCATGAAAAAGATGGTTTTGACGTGGTAATTGCAAATCCTCCGTATGTAGGAGAAAAAGGGCACAAAGAAATGTTTAGAAAAATCCAAGAAGGAAACCTTAAAGAGTTCTATAAAGGCAGAACGGATTTGTTTTATTATTTCTTTCATCTTGCACTTAATATAGGAAGACACAATGCAATCATTACCTTTATCACTACAAACTATTATTCAACAGCTACTGCGGCAAAGATCCTAAGAAAGGATTTTAAAGAAAGAGCAATAATTAAGAAATTAATAAATTTTAACGAACTGAAAATCTTTGAATCAGCTTTGGGCCAACATGATATGATTACGATTTTACAAAAAGGTCAAGACCAAACCGCAATAGCACAAACCTGTTTAACTCATAGACAAGGTTTTGCTACACAGGAAATATTGCAATCCATATTATATGGTCAGGATAAAGAAACTAAATACTATCAAATTAGCCAGAATAATTTGTATGACGGAGATGAATATTATATTAGGTTAGCAGGTGTTGCTAATATATCCGATAATCTCACTCAAAAGATATTGGAAAAAATAAAATCTCAAGGAGTCAATTTGGGAAGTATCTGTAATATTAACCAAGGCATTGTTACTGGAGCGGATAAAGTGACTAAAAAGCATATCAGAGAATATAATTTCAAAGCGAACGTTGGAAATGGGATTTTTGTTGTTTCCAAAAAAGAGATTAATGAACTTTATCTTACCCCATTCGAGAAAAATATATTAAAACCATGGTATAAGAATAGTGATATAATTAAATACTGGACTTCATCTAACACAAGTGAATATGTTTTATATTTAGATGGTACTTATCGTAGCAAAGATATACCTTCAATAATTCAACATCTCACCCGATTCAAAGCGAATCTACAGAGAAGAAGGAAAGTATATAAAGGATCGAGAAATTGGTATGATTTGTGGCGGTCTCGGAAACAGAGTATCTTTGAACAGGCAAAAATTGTTGCTCCTCAGCGCAGTCTACGAAACACCTTTGGATACAATGAAATTCCTTGGTATGCGAGTGCTGATGTTTATTTCATCACCAAAAAGGATTTATTCATATCTTTAAAATATGTGTTGGCATTGTTAAATTCAAGAATCTATTATCTTTGGCTTTATTATAGAGGTAAAAGAAAAGGCGAAATGTTAGAGCCTTATCAAAAGCCTTTGAGTGAGATTCCAATCAAAAAGATTTCTGATAAAGAACAAACCCCTTTTATTGACTTAGTTAATAAAATACTTGCTATCACTAGAGAGACCGACTATCTGAATAACCCCGCTAAACAAGCGAAGGTTAAGGAATACGAAAAACAGATTGACCGGATGGTGTATAACCTCTACGATCTAACTGAAGAGGAAATCCGAATTGTGGAAGGAAACAATAAAATGTAATCTCGCTATTTCTGCCTGCTGCGATGCGTCCATAGGAGACAAGATCAATCCGCGGTAAAGATTAAAATTCCCTCTAATGATACATCGGGAATCTCTATTTTAGTGTTTTACGGTAAGGAAAGGGTTATAAAAAAGATTGTATACACCTATCTCAAAAGATACAAATCGAGTTTACAAAAAAATAAATCGGAATAATTGAGGGCAAATCTTGACGGCTTTGGTTATAGCGTTTCTCAAAATTTGCCCCCGGGAAATCTAATTCTATTTCACTCTCTTTAAAATCCAATCCCCCATTACTTTAAGAGCCCTTGGTGATATGGTTTCCTCAATTTTGCCGTATTCCGACGGAAGACCTGTTTTTGCGTCCTGGAACAGATGATTTAATCCGGGTAATTCTTTAACCGTAAAATCCCTGTTCCCGCCCTCTTTCAGAGCCTTTTTTATTGCGGCAAGATTTGCCTTTGCGGGTACCTGCAGATCTTTGCTCCCGCCTATGGCAAGGACGGGGCATTTGACCTTTTCAAGTGTCGGTCTCGGATCATATTTGACAAAGAATCTGAACCATGGAGACATAATACTTGCCATCTGTTTTTTTATGAATAAGTTTTTATCCCCGATTTGCTTTTGCTCTTTTTTACTTAAACCGTTCACATAATCCGTTAATATCATCTTTATCTTACGATATGCTTTTGAACTGTCGTTTTCCGTTTTTATCGTATTATATACCCTGTCGTTTATCGACATGTTTTTTTCTATTGTTTTCTCACTCTCACCGCTTGCCTTTGCAATTAATCTGCTTTGCATGTCAAGTATTTCATATCCCGGAAGTCCTGGTCCCGCCATTAATATTATGAAATCAACACTTCTGTCTTTGCTTGCCACAAGGGGAGCAATAAGCCCTCCTTCGCTATGTCCGATGAGACCTATTTTACTTTTATTAATATCTTTTCTCGTTTTCAGATAATTGACGGCACTCTCCGCATCCCCTGCAAAATCGAGGGTTGTAGCCGTTGCAAAATTTCCCGTTGATTTTCCCACTCCCCTGTCATCGTATCTCAAAACCGCAATGCCTCTTCGGGTAAGGTAGTCTGCAATAACCAAAAACGGGCGATGGTTAAAAATTGTCTCGTTTCTATCTTGGGGACCCGAGCCCGTAATTAGTATGACAGCGGGGAAAGGTCCGCCTGATTTAGGGAGCGTAAGTGTTCCGGCGAGTGTTACACCTGCCGCTTTATTTTTGAAAGAAACATTTTGTAATTTATAGGGATACGGTTTCTTGGGCTCCTGAGGCCTTTTGACGGAAGTCTCTTTTACTGTTTTATTTAAGTTTAAGGGAAAAGAGTAGCTCCTCTGTTGCCACGTGCCTGTTATCGATTTACCGTTTTTATTTATAATTCCTCGGTATGTCCCTCTTATTGAGGGCAATTCAAAGATTACGGTATCGCCTTTTACTGACGTATTACTTACATTTATGCCCGTTGCTCCCTGATCGGGGCTGTCCATGGTCGATACATAATCTCCGGATGAGGTTCTGTTCACATGAAAAACGATTCTAAGCTCCGTTCCCGAAACGGACAGAACGCCCTGCCATGTGCCCGAAATGTCCGTGTTCCCGCTTTTGCCGAATGCTGGGGTTTTAAATATCAAAATAACAAAAAGTGCGAGGAAAACCGATTTAATCACAGTTCTCATATTGCCTCCTTATTTCATATTACTATATTATACTACAAATTCGGAGTTAAATTTATTCAAAAAGATATGATTTTATTAAGTAAGTAAAAAATATAAACACCCCGTCCTAACATTCGTTAGTCCACCCCTCTTACCGAGGGGAATTTACTTATAAGTAAGAACTAAGAAGTGAGAAGTAGGAAGTAGAGGAAATATAAGAAAATCTTTTCCGATTTAACCTCTCAGTTCTCAGTTCCCACTTCTCACTTACTTTAGAAAACCCCTCAGTCCGGCAGTACCGGACAGCTCCCCTAAAAGAGGAGCAGCTATTTACTTGGGAAGATATGGCTCTATAAACACCCCGTCCTAACATTCGTTAGTCCACCCCTCTTGCAGAGGGGAATTCATTTCTCAGTTATTACTTGCGATGAAATCGCTTTTTGAGACGAAGTTTCTTTACTTGACACCCATTCCGATT
>WALP01000017.1 GCA_015522785.1 Candidatus Parvarchaeota archaeon | reverse complement strand
TGCCAAGGGATCGGCTGCTGAACTTCGGACCCAGGTTTACATAGCAGAGAAGATAGGAATTCTATCAGCCGAGGTACAGCAAGAACTCACAGATGAACTTAAGCAGATATCCGCTATGCTCCATGCCCTGGCAACTTCTCTTAAACCTAGAACTTAACACTTAACTACTTAACACTTAACTACTTAACACTTAACTACTTAACACTTAAAACTTTATTATGAAAATTTTACTCACCGGTGCAACCGGTTTCCTTGGCAGTCACTTACTCCCCGCCCTCCTCAAAGCCGGGCATGAAGTTGTCATCCTAAAGCGAAGTTTTTCCAATATCTGGCGTATCAACGAATATATCAACGATATATCATCCTACGATGTGGACTGTGTTAATTTGGATCAGCCTTTTCGAGATCATGGAAAAATTGATGCTATCATCCACACGGCTACTAACTATGGGCGTAAGGGAGAGAAAGCCATAGAGGTTTTTGAAACAAATCTGCACTTTCCTCTAAAGCTTCTTGAAATAGCAACTTTCTTTAATACGGACACTTTCTTTAATACGGACACTTTCTTTAATACGGACACTATATTGTACAAGTATCTTAATTTCTATGCTTTGTCTAAAAAACAATTTACGGAATGGGGTCGGCAATTTGCTTCCATGGATAAGATCCGTTTTGTAAATATTAAACTGGAACATATGTATGGCCCGCGTGATGATCCGTCAAAGTTTACCACCTACGTGGTTCAAAGCTGTTTGAAGAATATCTCTAAACTTGCTTTGACACCCGGAGAGCAAAAACGAGATTTTATATACATTGATGACGTTGTGGAGGCCTATCTGAAATTGCTCGATAATTGCGAATCAATAAAAGATAAATTTCAAGAATATGACTTGGGAAGTGGCGTGGCAGTCAGTATCAGAAATTTTGTGGAAAAGGTTCATTCCTTAACAAAATCAACAACCAGGTTACTTTTTGGGGCCATTCCTTATCGAGAGAATGAGATCATGGAGTCACATGCAGATATCACGAAACTTTTGAATCTTAGTTGGAAACCGAAATACGATTTGATGACAGGCTTGAAAAAGATGATTGAGGGAGAAAAAGAGAGGTAATAGGTAATGGGTGAGAGGCCCGGAGTATTGTTGATCAGGGAAAAGGGGGTGGAGGTATGGGCGGTTTTAGAGAATTAAATGTTTGGCAAAAGGGTAAGGAATTAGCTGTTCAAATTTACAAGATTACTCAAAAAGAGCCGTTTAGTCGGGATTATGGTTTCAAAGATCAGATTAGACGGGCAGCTGTAAGTATACCGAGCAACATCGCGGAGGGCGACGAGCGCGGTTCAAATAGAGATGCCGTCAGGTTTTTTTACATAGCCAAGGGATCGTTAGCTGAACTCCAAACCCAGTTAGAAATTGCTTATGAGATAGGGTATATAAACGAGCAACTTATGAAAGAGATGAACGAAAAGTGTGAGATTCTAGGCAAAATGCTTGGAAGCTTGATAAAAGCACGCTCATCCACCACCCATCACCTATAACCTCTAACCTATCCCCAAAGGAAGAACTATGCGCTACTTAATTACTGGAGGATGTGGATTTTTGGGTTCGAATCTGGCATGTGATGTTTTAAGCAAGGGTGAAGAACTTTGCGTTTTTGACAACCTCTCCCGAGTTGGTTCTGAACAGAATCTTTCATGGTTGCGTTCTCAAGGCGATTTTCTTTTTCAACACGGAGACATTCGCGATCCCTTTGCAATTGGAAGAATTATTGCAGATTTCAAACCAGACGTGATTTTTCACCTTGCCGGTCAGGTGGCGATGACTACTTCCATAGCTGACCCAAGGATGGATTTTGAGGTCAATGCTTTGGGTACCTTGAATCTATTGGAAGCAGTGCGTCATTACTGCCCAGATGCCATTGTTATATATTCTTCAACAAACAAGGTTTACGGAGATCTGGAATGGGTACGATATGAAGAAACCGAAACGAGATATATAGCTCCTGA
>WALP01000016.1 GCA_015522785.1 Candidatus Parvarchaeota archaeon | reverse complement strand
TTCTCATTGCCTCGAAAAGGGATTTTGCTTCCTCCCCTCTCACTTCACCAATAACTAAAACAGATTCCCCAAGCCTTAGTGCGTTTCTTAATGCTTCTTCGGCAGACACTTCATACGCTTCTCTTTGGAGGTTGGCTTTTACTTTAAGGTGCTGTATATTAAATCCTAAATCCCTTAGTTCCTCAATGGGCAATTCAGGGGTATCTTCTATTGATATTATTCTAAACTTTTGGGGTATCTCCGCCAGAATTGCGCTAAGAAAAGACGTCTTTCCGCTCCCCCGCGGACCAGTTATTAAGATTGATTGCTGATTATCTATTAGGAATGAAATCAATCCCGCCGCTTCCGCGGTTATCATCTTATTTTTTATGAACCTCTGCAATGTCCATGGTTTTACTGAGTGCTTTCTAAATGCAAAACCCGTCCCGGAAAATGTAATTGGTTCAGTTATCCCCGCAACTCTAACACCTAAATCTTTTAGTTCTGTATGCAGTACAGGGTAAGACTCATCAAATGGCCTTCCTGACAGCATCCTAAATCTTGTTGAGAGTTTTTCAAGTTCCTCCGGGGTTAGTATAACGTTGGTTGAACACTCTTCAAAATCTTCGTGGTAGATATAAATTGGTTTATTACCCGGTGAATCAACATAAACATCTTGTATTTTTTCATCTTTTAACAGAATTTCTATAATACCATATCCGAAGGAATACCTCATCAAAATCTTTGCGAGTTCTTTTTTTTCATCACCTGTTAGGTCTCCAGCTACATCATCTACAACTTTTTTGCACATTACTTCGCCATTATCAATGTCAAATTCTTCTTCGCTTAGTTTTTCAAATGACTCCATAAGGTAGTTCAGTTTCTTCTTTCCGAATGTTAGTTCTTTTGGTTTTATAGAGTAAATAGGTATAACTGAATCTTTTGGCATATAAATCTTAATTTCAGCTCCATCAATTTCATATTGTGACAGAACTTTTGCATTATGTGAGGGTGGAGAGATGAAATATGTTATAAATCCTGGTAATACTCTCTCCTTGAATATAAGATGCGTTACCTCGTTGTCCTGCTTGTCATTGTATTGTTCCACAAGTTTCCATATCCTTGTCTTTTTGAGAGTTTGTTCAATTTTCTTAAAAAATTTCTTATCATTGTCGCAGGGTTTAATCTCCTTGAAATATCTTATCGCGCCGACAGGGTCCTCTTCGCTCCTGAATATGAATAATGACAATTTTTCAGAATCCACATCACATAATTTTTCATTTTCATTTATACTTCTAATAGCGTTTAAAAACTCTTTTAAAATATCAAATGAAATTCCATCGATTATGTGTTTGTAATTTTTACTTAAGATTATACCTTCGACGTTGTCATGTTCTTTTAAATGATTTGTTATTTCTCTAAAACAAGACGGGTCGCTAAGTGATGTAGAGAATAATTCATCTTTCCATTTGAACAATAAATAGTTCTTTTTATTTAATCTAATACTACTTACTTTCATAGCACCCACTACATAGTAATGATATTTAACTGTTAATAAGGTTTTCTAATCCATTTTCCTGGTAAAATCAAATACTCTTTCTATCTTATTCTTTTTAAATCCAATTTCTTTTGCGATTCTTTTTATTTCATGTTTTGAAAAATTGCGCCGCTCTAACGCCTTTTTCAATCCGAATAAATAATCATATTCATCTTTGCGTTTGATTACTTTCTTTTCAACCTTTTCAGAAAACAACCCTAATCCAGTTATAACCCCTCGCACAAAAATTATAACCAAAACTCCAGATACAAAGTATATCATTACTGATAAATAACCTTCTGTGAGTTGTAGCGTGTTTAACAACGTAACTATTAACGCTACAAACAAAATTATTTCAATTATGTAAAATATCTTCTTTTTCAAACTTCCAAACACATATGTGGATAATGCTTCACCTATAGAAATCCCAATAACAAGAGCGAGGGTATATAGAAGTTGGATTATCAAATTCATACTTTCACTACCTCCAGATTGTATCTGCCGGCAAGTTCGATTATTTTCTCTTTTCTATTTGCACCCTTTTTGTCTATTATGCAATACTTAATAGGTTCGATTGATTTTTCTATCATTTGCTTGAACATATCATCATCTAAAAATTCGAGAGCATATTTTGGCATGACATGTCCAATGGAATACTCTTCGTTTAATATTATATCTGTAAATTTAATGGGGTAATGCGTGCCCCCAAATGCTATCGCATGTTTGTTAAATGGTTTTGTTTGAGAAAGAGTTGCCTTAAGCGCTGACGCCACAAGTTCCGTAGCTTTTTCATCTTTCCATTCTTCTTCGGACGAGCCTATCTCCACGAACATAACTGGTTTTTCAAAATGAGTTGGCCCGTGATGTGTTGCTTCAATAACAACTTGATATTTTTCCAAGCCTTTGAATTCTTTTTCTTTCAGCGCTTTTAAATTTTGGATATAACTCTTTTCAAGAGACGGGAATGCAAAACCGAGTTCATGAGAATTTCCTCCAAGGGAGGTGTCACTTGAAAAAACCCCTGGAAAATGTGCTGTCAGACAAGGCTTTTTCGATTTTGACGAATGCCTTGAAAGGAAAACATACGCATCAGCTTCAGGTAGCTCTTTGACAAAGACATCGTCTTCTTTAATATAATCTACTACCAATCCTACATCCTCGCATTTTTTGGCGATGCTTATGCTGGTAATATCTTGTTTTGAGGCAATGATTTTGATATCCATCTTGCTAAAATCCATAATTTACTATAATTTATTGTCGTTTAAATCTATATCGTAAGCTTTTAAACTTATTAATGCTCTTTTTAGAGCATAGCCCTGTAGTGTAGTGGCCAAGCATGGGAGGTTCTGGCCCTCCTGACCCAGGTTCGAATCCTGGCAGGGCTATATTTAAATATTCCGTAAGGTTCTGTTTTTGTATGAGTAAGAATAAATCTAACATTGTTAACAACATGGGTTCCCAACAGTTAGCGGATTTGCTTTTGCGATTGTCCAACAAACGAAGGATGAGAGTTTTGGATTCTATGAATTACACTCAGTTGATAAATGTGCTTCATTATCTCGACCCTGATGAGATTACAGATATATTATACAACTTGTCGCCTCGTAAGAAAAATAAAATTCTAAATTTGATGAGTGATGATATTAAGGAAAAGGTTGAATATTTGTTGCGTTTTGACCCACGAACCGCCGCAGGATTGATGAATTTAAATTATGTTATTGTGCACCCGGATACGTCATTTAGGGATATAGCTAAAATTCTGAAGAAGCACGAGAAGAAGACTGGTAAAATACCTGAAATTTTAGTTATTAATAAAAACGGAACTTTGCTTGGAGAATTGCCATCATATACACTTGCGCTTCATAAGGATAGGGAGAAAATTAAGAAGTATATTAAGAAAATTCATACCATCCCATGGAACGCTAATAAACATGAGGTTATCCACATCTTTAGGAAGTACAAACATAATAAAGTGGTAGTCTTAGATGAGGATAAAACTGTTATAGGTTTGATATATTCCGACGACGTTCTTTCATTGCTTCACGAGGAGGCATCGAAGAGCATTTATCATTTGGCAAGCGTTAGCGAAGAGGAGGATGTTATGGACCCGTTTTGGGAAAAGATAAAACATAGATATGGGTGGTTAATAATCAATTTGTTCACGGAATTCTTGGCGGCTTTTGTGGTTTCCCTTTTCCAGAACAGTATAAACGCGATAGTGCTGCTGGCGGTATATATGCCTATGGTCGCGGGCATGGGTGGCAACGCCGCGACGCAGACATTGGCAGTTATCGTAAGAGGGCTTGCGCTTAATGAGATAAAAAAAGGGGTTGCAATTAAAATACTTATTAATGAAATTATGTCTGGTGTAGTAAATGGTTTGATTACTGGTATCATCGTGGCTTTTGTGGCATTTTTCATAAGCAAGAGCCCGCTAATAGGTGTTGCTGTTACTGCTGCTATGATTATAAACCTCATCGTAGCTGCAGTGTTTGGTACCATAATTCCATTAATTATGAAGAAATTGGGCAAAGACCCAGCAAGCTCAGCAACGATATTTATAACTACTGCCACAGATGTATTTGGGTTCCTTTCATTTCTTGGAATAGCGACGTTGCTCATGGGATGATAGATTTATAAAAGATTAATTTCTCTTCAGAGTAGGTGATATCATGCCAATCGTTAGGACACAATTTAAAGAAACAGTTGCCAAAAGAAATTCAATCAAAGGTGATATAAAACTTGGAAAATTCAAGAATAGCTTATCAATCACAGATGTTAGAGAATTGAAGTCGACAGAAGTGTTGGATAATAAATTTATCATATTTGAGTATGCTTTTAATGTGGATTATACATTAAGCGAACCAAAAGGTAAGAGTATAGGGGAAGTTAAGATAGTTGGGGAGATTGTATATGCAGATTCTAGCGATAAAATAGACAAAATCCTCAAGGAATGGAAGAAAAATAAGAATGTAGAGCAAGATATTGCTGGGTTGATACTTAATGTAGCATTTAGTGATGCACAAATAGAAGCATTGGAGCAATCAAAGAAGGTAGGACTACCACCTCCAGTACCATTGATGAGATTTAAGAAATAAGCTTATTCTCCTTGTTTTTAGAGTATTCGTAATAGTTATAAACACCAAGTTTATTGTATTTACAGGTGTAAATAAGTGAAGGTCAAATGCCCTAAATGTGGCTTCGAATTTGAAGTTGACAGGAAAAAACCAAAATTCAGGGAGCGTAAGCGCGACCCTATGGATAAGCTAAAACGTATTTTAATATTCCTTAAATCCCAAAATGAGTGGGTTTGGATAAGGCGCATAGCAAAGAAAACGGGTTTGAAACCATATGCAGTGTCTTATATAATTGAAAAATACCTTACTCCATATATTGAAATAGTCGAGCCAACGGACGTTTATGAGTCAACGGGAGTTAAAATGAAGCTTATTCGTCTTAAAAATAATGAAATAAATGTAGATAATATAATAAACGACTTAAATGTGCGAACTAACAGTTAATAACCATAATTTTACCTTATTCTGTAAAAATTTCATGTGGAACCCTCACTTTTTTCTCCGAACCCTCACTTTTTGACACTCTTTTTTTCACTTATTTTGATCCTTTTTTAATTTGGTTAGATTACCTTTTAAGTAACTCTCACTTTATTAAATTTCAATATTGAAATAAATAGCTATATTATTTAAAATAAATAATACCTCCTATTGCTACCTTCAATAATCTAACTCGTTAATGTTGGCTATGTGTCGAATGTGTTGACTAATCTGTCGAATTTGTTGTCGAATGTGTTGAGTGTCGAATGTGTTGAGTGTCGAATGTGTTGGTTTATTATCAACACATCTTTATTTGAATTGGTGTATTTTGACTTTATTTTTATATTTAAATCATAAAATAAAGACATGTTGGATATGTTAAATGTGTTGGAATTATCTGTCGAATGTGTTTGTGTCGAACATGTTTGTTAAAGTGTTGAATGTGTCGAATGTGTTGACTAATCTGTCGAATGTGTCGAATGTGTTGGCGAAAAGTTAATAAATATGTTGCGTGTTAATATATCACGAAAATGAGCATTTTAAGTAAATTAAAGAAGCTTTTTGAAAAAAAAGACGAAGAATCTGAGCACAAAGAGGAGCAAGTAGAAGAAATCTCTCAAGTAGCTGAGCCGATAAGTGAGCAACATGTCCATTATTCTGAACCACATGTTACTGAAATTCGGGTTGAGGATACATATAATGCTATTAAATCATGGGAAAAAACTCTTGAAGTTGCTAAGCAGCATCCTCTTTCTCAGGTAAAAATCTTAAATACACAAATATTAGAGGAATTAACGTCTGTTTTAAGGCAAATGGACGCTAAATTGTCAAAATTGGATAAATTGGATGAGATTTTGGGTATTTTGAGTGAGACTAAGAAAGAACTTGATGAAAAGGGTGTCAAATCTAGTGCAATTGATAGAGCAATAGAAGAAATAGAAAAATTGACAGTGAAAGACAAAGAAGTAGTAGCATGGATAGCTAAGCAGGGTCGTGTTACTGCAAAGCAGCTTGCGGACTATACAGGATTGTCACGTTCAACTGCGTCATTTAGGCTTAATCGTCTTGCTGAGATGGGTATTCTAGAGAAGGAAGCAGTTGGGAAGAAGATATTTTATAAACCTAAAAATATTTAGCAAATCTTAAAACTTTTAGAGGTGGGATAATGGCAAAAAAGACAAAAAAAGTTACCAAAAAGCCAAAAAAGAAGGTAACTAAGAAGCCGAAGAAGCAGGTAAAAAAGAAAAAAGTTAAGAAAAAGCATGTCAAAAGAGGGACTAAAAAAGTTAAATCTCCTTCGGTGGAGTTGTACTTTGAAAAAGAAGTTAAAGATGTAGAGAAGAAGTGGAGTCACAAACCAATAGTTGCTGCGATATTAAATTTCTTCGCATGGGGAGTTGGATTTATGTATATTGGAAGGATGATATATGGACTACTTTGGTTGTTTGCAGGAGTGTTAGTTATTCTGCCGGTGATTAGGATGCAGAGGTTCTTGCCAGCAGAGATGATGGCCTATTTGACAATAGGTTATTGGACAATCTCAATCTTGTTGGCACTTGACGCATACTTCCAGGCGAAAGAAATCTTGCATTGGCATGACTAAAACTTTTTATCATTTCTTAAATTTTTTTGATACAAAATGGGCTCAAAATGCCCCTTTTTGGTTCGCTTAATGTATATTATATGTACTTTTTACTAAAATTTAAATTTAGGAAGTTTTATTTCAAATGGATTACTAGCTTTACTTTTGGTTGTTTTCTTCTTTGTTGTTTTTCTTTTGACGCTTGTTTTTTTAGTTGTCCTTTTTCCTGTTTTCTTTTTGGATTTGATTCCTAATAATTTTCTTATCTCAGATAAACTTTTAGTGCCTTTTAATCGATTACATTGCCTATGAACGATTTTAACATTTGATAAATTAGTTGCTCCACCCTTTGAGTATGCTTTCACGTGATCAAATTCTGCATCTGAGAGTTTATTTACCCTTTTACCACAAATGTAACAGATATGAGGATTATTCTCCCAACACCATATCTTTTGGGCATGTGTTAATTGACGTTTTTTCGCTTTCTTCTTTTCTGAAGCGAATGGATCAATATTTAATGATTTCATCCCGCTTAATGTAAAAGGATCTTTTGCCATTTACCTTACCTTCTTCTTTTTCTTTTTGTTATTCTTGAAAGGGTCAAGTTTAGCAACCATATGCATTAAACTTCCAGATTCATAGGAAACTAATTTATCTTTTTTAAAAGTGTATTTTCTTTTTTTCTTAGTTACCACAATATCACCTATAAAAATAATCCTATGGAAATTAATAAATATTTAGTTTTTTCTAAATTTTTGGATATCTTGTTTATGGTTTCCTTTTTGTTAATGTTGACTCTTGCGTATCTTGTGGTTGTGGTTATTTAACAATTTTTAAAATATTTCTTGCAATATCAACAAGTATTCCCAAAGTAGCTGCGATTAGTCCGGCGGTTAGTGAAAGATATAACACATCACTTATGGTATTTCCCAGCTGACTTATGTTTAGCGGCTTTAATGTGAGTATAGCTGTTAACATTAATACAATTGCTGTGCTTAGTGGTATGTCCTTCTTGCTTAGTTTGAACATATAGATACCCATAAGCGCGATTGCCGCCATTATGGTGATTGCATAAGGAGAGAGAAATACTATCCCCTGTGGCCACGGCAACTTACCCAGCCAAATTAGGAGGACTAGCAGATATACGAGGGCGCCCACGACAAACGATGCAATATCAACCCAATACTTCTTTATTTTGTTCATTGTTTCACCACCCTATTTTTTGAAGTGATGTATGCTAAGAAGCATATACACCAACTTTGATGATATGCTTTAACTTCACAGAGCATATATAATCTCAGATATTTATAATTTTTTAGGGATATTAACAAAATGGCAGAAGCGAAGAAAAACTGGAAGGAAATAATGAAGGAAAGGCGCCGCAAGCTCTACCAGGAGGCGAAGGCTCGCCGAAAGGAATACCTAAACCGCCCCGAAGTAAAGGAGCGAATGCAGATAGCCAAGGCTAAGGCAAAAAACCGGCGCAAGAAGTA
>WALP01000015.1 GCA_015522785.1 Candidatus Parvarchaeota archaeon | reverse complement strand
ATCTATTTGATTCGGAAATGGACAAAGCCAGCGAACTTTTAAAAGATGGTTTTTTAAGGTCAGCAGGAGTAATTGCAGGGGTTGTATTAGAAAAACATTTAAATCAAGTTTGCTTGAACCACAATGTAAAAATAAAAAAGAAAAACCCAAACATATCCGATTATAACGATGCACTGAAAAAAGAAGGAGTAATAGATGTTCCTAACTGGAGATTTATTCAGCGATTGGGGGATTTGAGAAATTTGTGTGCACATAAGAAAGGAAGAGAACCAACAAAGGATGAAGTAAACGAAGTAATAAAAGGAGTTGAAAAAGTCACAAAGACTTTATTCTAAATATGAAAAAGACTGAAACTCAGAATATAGAATTTAAGCCAAATTGGAGAGATGAATACCTGAAAGTATTAGCTGCGTTTGCTAATACGGATGGAGGGACATTAATTGTTGGTGTAGATGATAACCACAATCCTATTGGCGTAAGAAATGCAAAGAAACTGCTTGAAGATATACCAAACAAGGTAAAGGACAGGCTTGGTATCATTCCGTCTGTTGAGATAAAAAAGGAGAAAGGAAAAGAAGTTATATACATTGCTGTAAATCCTTCCTCTGTACCTATTTCTTTCAATGGGAGATATTTTGTAAGAAGTGGTAGCACAAACCTTGAATTATCAGGAAAGGAATTATCTAATTTTCTTATGAAAAAAAGCGGAAAAACGTGGGACGAACTTCCAGAGGAAAGAGCAACACTTGATGATATTAATGAAAAAACAATCGAAGAATTTAAAGAATATGCAAGAGATAGAATGCCTGCCATTGCAAGAGAGAGTAACTATAAAACAATCCTTGAAAAGTTAGGTGTTATTGAAAGTGGAAAAATTAAAAGAGCAGCAGTACTGCTATTTGGAAAAACTCCTCAGCGATTCTATCCTCAGGCACAATTAAAGATTGGAAAATTTCTAACAGAAACAGAATTAAAGAGTACAGATATTGTAGAGGGAAACCTGTTTGAGCAACTGAGAAATTCTTTAGATATATTAAAAACTAAATACCTTATGAGCAATGTAAAATTTGAAGGAATGCACAGAAGGGATGTTTTAGAGTACCCATATGACGCATTAAGGGAAGCAATAATAAATGCAATGATTCACAGGGACTATGCCAGTACCTCCGCAATTCAAATAAAAGTGTACACAGACAAGCTAAGCATAATGAATGAAGGAAAACTTCCTAACGAAGTACCGGTAGAGAAGCTGAAAACAAATCACTTGTCTGTACCCAGAAATATTCTTTTAGCAAAAGTATTTTATCTTGCAGGATTTATAGAAACCTGGGGACGAGGGACGATAAAGATTGTTGAGAATTGTAAAAAGCAGGGACTTCCGGAGCCAGATTTTAATAATGAAAACGGAGTAATGGAAGTCACATTATACAAGGATAGATTCACAGAAGAATATCTGAAGAAACTGGGGCTTAACGAGAGGCAGATAAAAGCGGTTATGTATGTCAAAGATAAAGGCAAGATTACAAATAAGGAATATCGTAATCTTGTGAAACTCTCAGATGAAGGCGCAAGGCAAGATATAAGTGGCTTAGTAAAAAATGGTATTCTTGTACAAAGAGGAAAAGGGAGGAGTGTACGCTATGTTCTTAAGCAAGTTGGCGATTAGTTGGCATTTACTTGGCGATTCTGGCGATTATATGGCGATTGTTTCTGATAAAGGACAAGCATGAACTTAAATAACAGACGTATATCGGACATAACAGACATTTATCGGACTTATATTGGACATAATCCTCACATTCGAAGTTTTACAAACGGAGCTAAAAGATGAACATTCTTTTACAAAACACAATAGAAAAATTAGAAGAAGAAAATTTATCCACCAATTGGAGTTCATTTGATTTAAAAAGCTTTTCACGAGACAAGAAACTCTGGGAATACCAGCAAAACGCGTTAAGAAATGCAATAAAAGTTTTGTGGAAGTACTACGAGGATTTTGTTGATTATCGAAGAAACGAAAAAGTAGAAGCAAACACTGAAAGGAAAAACAAATTCTTCCAATGGTACAAAGACAATGGATTAGAAGAAAATCTTGATATTAAGTTGGATAAAAGAAACAGAAAAATTTATAATCTCCTTGTAAATTACTATGCTGAAGAAAACAAAAAGATACCTTTTGAAAATTTTGTAAACCGCATGTCATTCTGGATGGCAACAGGGAGTGGAAAAACTCTCATTATCATCAAACTTGTGCAAATCTTATCCGAGTTAATGAATAGAAATGAAATCCAGTCTTATAATATTCTTTTTCTTACGTACAGAGATGATTTAATAAAACAATTCAAAAAACTTGTGGATGAATTTAACGAGGCAAATAGTGGGATACATATATCCCTAAAAGACTTAAGGGAATACCCAGAGGTAAAAAAAGATCCAATATTATTCGAAAACGGAGAGATTACTATTTTCTATTATCGCTCGGACAATATTAGTGATGAGCAAAAAGAAAAAATTGTTGATTTCAAAAATTACGATAATGATGGAAAGTGGTTTATACTTCTTGACGAAGCACATAAAGGCGAAAAAGAAGACTCTAAAAGAAAAGTTATCTATTCAATCTTGTCAAGGAACGGTTTTCTATTTAACTTTTCTGCCACATTTACAGATATCAATGATTTTGTAACATGTGCCTACGAATTCAACTTGTCAAGCTTCATTAATGCAGGGTATGGAAAGCATATCTCAATTCTGGAGCAAGAGATAAGAGCGTTCAGGGATAAAGAAGATTATACAGGAGAGGAAAAACAAAAGATAGTATTAAAGTCTCTAATTTTGCTTACTTACGTTAAAAAGATTTACCATCAATTGTTAAACGTTAAGAAGGACATTTACCACAACCCATTGCTGCTTACCCTTGTTAACTCTGTAAATACAAAGGATGCGGACTTAGAAATGTTTTTTAGAGAACTTGCCAAAATTGGTAAAGGCGAAGTTAGCGAGGCAATCTTTGAAGATGCATTGAATGAATTGTGGAATGAATTGAAAGAAGAGCCTAAATTTACTTTTGAGGAAGAAAGATTAAAGGTAGATAGATCGACCCTGCAAAGTATCACAGAAAAAGACATTCTTCAACACGTATATAATTCAACAACAAGCGGTGAAATAGAAGTCATAAAGGAATCCTCCAATAAAAAGGAAATAGCATTCAAGTTAAAAACAAGTGACAGGCCTTTTGCGCTAATAAAGATTGGAGATATTTCTGAATGGCTCAGAACAAAACTGCAAGGATACGAGGTTCAGGAAAGGTTTGAAAGTAAAGGTTATTTTGAGAATCTAAACAAAGAAAGTTCGGACATTAATATTCTTATGGGATCCAGAACTTTTTATGAAGGCTGGGATTCAAATAGGCCAAATTTAATAAATTATATTAATATCGGCGTAGGAGAAACTGCAAGTAAATTTATACTGCAATCAATCGGCAGGGGTATAAGAATCGAGCCTATAAACAATGAGAGAAAAAGACTGCAATATCTCTATATTAATAAAAAAGTTGATAAGGACTTGTTTGACAAAATAAAAGACAAGGTCGTGCCTATAGAAACGTTGTTTATCTTCGGTACTAATGCAAAAGCATTAAAAGCTGTTGTGGAAGCATTGAAAAAGGGAAGTGGAGAGGAAACGGAAATTACTCTTTTTCCAAATGAATCTGAAATTAAAAAACATACTTTATTAATACCCATATATACATATGCAAAGGTTTCGATTTTGAATGATATAAAACAAAAAATGTTTGAGATTTCCAGCAAAGACCTTAAGATCCTCAACAACTTCTTTAATTTCGTGAATGACGACAGAATTTTTTTGATGCGGCACAATACAGAACCAATTAAAATAAAAAGGGTAAGGGAGATCTTAAAACAAAATGATGGTTTTAAGTTAGTGCAGAAAGATTCAGGGAATATAGATCTACTTGTTCAAAGGATATTTGATTACCTTAGTGTTATTCCAGAAGAATTCGAAAATTTCAAACCGGTAGAAGAAGAAATAAATCATTTTAAACATATTAAAGTATTTCTTGAAGATGCCACCAGCTTAAAAAACAAAATTAATTTTGCAGAAAATTACCCGAATAGAGTAAAAGAGGTTAAAGCAGAGTATGGTAAAATTCCTGCAGATGAATATTTTAAGAAAATGAAAAACTTGTTAGCAAAAAAGAAATTTTCTTTTGACCACAAAGAAATCGAGATTAGGTATATATCTAACCATTATTATATACCTATTCTTATGTCAGATAACGAAGGGATTTCAGAGTATATTAAACATATAATTAAAGTTCCGAGTGAAGTAAAATTCATCAACGACTTAGAGGACTACTTGGCTAAGCCTAACAATAAGTTCAGGGATTTTGACTGGTGGATGTTTAGCAAATTAGATGAGAGTTTAGACAAAGTATATATTCCTTACTACAATCCTAAAACAAATAGTTACAGTAGATTTCTTCCAGATTTTATCTTCTGGCTGCAAAAAGAAAATAATTACTATATTATTTTTGTTGACCCAAAGGGTATAGAGCATCTTAGCAATTGGATATACAAAATTGATTATGGTTATAAGAAGTTATTTGAAGTGAATGACGGTGCAAAGACTTTAAAATACGATAAATTTAAAGTTAAGGTGCTACTTCAATTGAGAGTAAATGATACATCAAAAGTTCCTAAATCCTATGAAAAGTATTGGTTTACTAACATTGAAGATATGTTTTTAAATTTATAAATAAGAGAAGTAGGCATTTACTAAAATAATAATTTTCAGCTTAAGCAGCGAGCTTTATAAAACAACCTCTATCGCTAAACAGGATAGTCTCTTTCAAGCAATATGGACAATAACGTAACGAAAAGTGGGTTCGGGGTAGGCTGGACGCCTGCGGATACACCGCCTTTGAGGGCGGTAATTAAGAGGGCACAGGTTCAGAGGAAAGTATTACCCCACCCACCGACCCTCCACCGCCTTTTTGTTCTGCAAGCATCCTAAACGGTGCAGACTTGCAAAAGGCGCAAGACTGCAGGAACCAGGCAGCTTGCAGGATAAAAGATAAGGAAAGAAAAGATAAAAAGGCAATAATAGTTACTTGCAGGTGTTAGACGTGCAATATACTTTTCATTCGCAAACTCATTTCAAAGATTATTAAGCGCACAACACCTGCAAGGGGTGGTTGACTGTTGCATTGAAATAGTGAACGCTTAGTTTGATTTCTTGCAGTACTTTGTAATTTTACAACGTTAGATTGATTACTATGCGCGCTAGATATATATAGAAAGAGAAGAGTTACTATGCGCACAGATGAATGGTTTATGAAGCACTGTTGAGATAGTGAACGCTGAGAGTGTTTTCTTCGCAGGGCACACCTGCGCTTGAGTTGTGCTAAGGAAAATTGGAGTGCAATCTTTCCCCGCACAATGGCTCGGTGCGCTGACCTATCCCACGCTCATTTGTTTTTAATGAATGAAGTCAGCTTATTTACAAGACCAATAGGTAGGAAAGAAGAAAAGAAGATTTAATTTTCCTTCTCACTGTTCTAAATGATACGGGGGAAGAATACCCCTCCTGACAAGGTAGTATATGCTCATTGAAAGACGGATTTCCTGCGAATAAATGAAAGGAAGAACGCCTTCGGCTGT
>WALP01000014.1 GCA_015522785.1 Candidatus Parvarchaeota archaeon | reverse complement strand
TTAAGCGATGGGAAGTCAGTCAAGGTTTACTTCGAGCTGAGCACGCTTAAACTTTCAAAAATGAAAAAGCACTACGGTCCGCCGGTATGGGTGCCGAAGGAACATTTCGACATTTTTGTTTCGAAGTGGAAAAAAGTTTACATTGACGGGATAAACCTGGTGGCGGATGTCAAGCGCAGGGAAACCGACGTCAAGAGGATAGTCAAGGCACTAATTAAGAAGGGTATCAAAAATGCGCAGTAATTATCCAAACTTCTTTCTAGAGCGGCTCAAGAATTTGTTCGGTAGCAATTTCAATAAAGTAATTGCCGCTTATTCAAGGAAACCTACAAAGGCGATAAGGATAAACACCACAAAAGTGGGAGTCAACAGGTGCTTGAGCAGGCTGAGAGCAAAAGGATATGTTCTTTCAAAAGTCCCGTGGAGCAATTACATTTTTTTCCTGATGAGGGAGCCTAAGCCCATCTCGACAACAGTGGAATACTTAATGGGCTACTTTTATGTCTTGGACCCAGCGTCAACCCTTCCGCCAATAGAACTTTCTCCGAGCCAGAATGACTTGGTTTTGGACATGGCGGCGTCGCCGGGAGGAAAGACAACACATCTTTCCCAGCTGATGAACAACAAGGGGACGATTGTGGCTGTCGATTCAAACAAGGAACGCTTGGATTCATTGAAGAATAATATTGAAAGGATGGGCGCACAAAATGTGATTGTCCTGAACGCAGATTCGCGGAACCTTCAAAAAATAGGCGTACAATTTGATAAAATCCTTCTTGACGCTCCGTGCTCCTCCGACGGAACCATGGCAAAAAATCCAGAGCTTAGAAAGAAGATAAAAAAGGAGGACTATGCGAGGTTTCAAAAACTGCAGAAATCTCTTGTCAAGTCAGCTTACAACTTATTGAAAAAAGGCGGGATTTTGGTTTACTCAACCTGTTCTACCGCTCCTGAGGAAAATGAGGAAGTGGTGGAATTTGCAGTCAACGAGCTTGGATTCAAGCTGCTTCCATTGAAAATAGGCAAATACATAGACAAAGGCATGGTTTCATTTTTCGGCCAGAAACACAGTCAGTTTCTCTCGAAGTGCGGAAGGGTTGTTCCGTTCAAGTACAATACACAGGCATTTTTCTTGGCTAAGCTTGTGAAGGTGTAATCCTCTTTGCAATAAAATACAAAGCGACGCCCACCAAAACCATAGCGCTTGAGACACTTCTATTCCACACAAAGAATGAGATGAATCCCCCAATTAAAAAGAAAAGCGCGATTAGGTTAATTATCATTGTTTTTTCCATAACCTTATATTTATTTTTGTACTCTTTAAAGGTATGGTTTTGAAGCAAGTTAACCCGCGCGAGTTCAAATGGATGGATTCAATTCTTCCCGGAGTTACGAAGTTGTTCAGCGGGAAAGTTGTCCTTTATGATGATGAGTCAAAAAAAGTATTCTTGGCGTCTAAAGGGGTGTATAATGTTTTAAGCAAACTTCATATCCCTGTGGAGTGGATAGGTGTTTTTTTCGCGGAAGTCGGAGAGGAAATTAAGTTCGGTTTTTACGTTGCTGAAAAATACTCGAAGTTCGGCAAGAAAAGGGTCGTCGTCACAAAGTTCGGCGAGGAAAAGTTCCTTTACAGGCGCAACCTCACGAAAAAGTACATCTCATCTTTCTCGAATGATATCTCTAAGGGAGACATCGTCGTCGTTACGAACAAGTTCAACGAAGCCCTCGGGTTCGGCAAGGCGATGTTTTCATCAGAAGAAGGAATAAAAGAAGGAACTCTTGTCAAGAACATTTTGGACAGGGGATTTTTTGTAAAGCACTAGCTGACTCTCGTCAAGTCCAGAAGTATTTTTTCCTCTTTTTTTATTGCTTTCGCGAACACACCGTTCAGTTTTGAGTGTCCCGAAGTCAAGGGATTGAAAGAAGGCATAACAATCACCTTTTCGCATTTTATTTCCTTGTATCTTTTTAGTTCCCCTTTCTTTATCCTGCCTATAATCCAATAAGGATACCTGTGTGTTGTTCCAGAATTATCTTTCAGCTTCAAAGTCGGGTGTATGTGTGCCATTATCAAAAGTTTGCTTTTCATAGCTTCTTCGCTCGGATATTTATGCCCGTGTATAAAAGTGATGTCATCAACTATAAGTTCGTCAACCACTTTTATGTTCTTCTGCCATATCAATCTTTCAATCCTCCCGTCATGATTTCCTTTTACAATTATGATTTTTTTGAACATCTTTGAGATTTCATTGAGAAATTGTTTTACTTCGAAATATTCGCTTGTGGTTATGTATGGGATATTATGTTTTACGTCGCCGAGGATTATGAGGCTAACAGCGCCAGTCTCTTCCTTTAGCTTCTTCAATCTTTCTATGAAACTGCCGACCTGCCGAGGTATAGTATATCCTTTTTCTTTGAGCAGTTTGTCATACCCTATGTGCAAGTCAGCAATGACAAGATAATCCCCGAACACTAGTGCCCTTTCGTTTTTTATGAACTTTATTTCCATACAAAGATATTTATTGTTTAATATTATTTAATACTTTCATGGAACAATGCCTCTTTTGTAATATAGTGGCGGGTAAGATACCCAGCTATAAAGTTTATGAGGATAATCTATTTCTTGCAATTTTAGATATAAATCCCGCTAACCCCGGACACATTGTTTTGATGCCGAAGGCGCATATGTCATCCATAATGGAAATGTCTGAACAAGTTTTGGCGAGGTTTTCCATCATAGCAAGGTCGCTCTCGCTGGCGGTTTTGGAGTTCGGCGCCGAGGGAGTCAACATTTTATATTCTATGGGTGAGGCAGCTGGACAGAGAAGTCCGCATATGCTGGTACACATAATCCCGCGTTACAAGAACGACAAAGTGAGGTTTATTTGGGAACCGCAGAAATTCACGGAAGACCAGTTCAAAGAATACCAGCAGAAGATGGTTTCGTTGATTTACAAAAACGTCCAAAAGATGCAGCAGCAAGTTCAACCTCAACAGCCCCAACCTCAGCCACAGCAACCAAGAGAAGAACCTGAGGAAAAGAAAATATATCACCTAGAACCGCGCCGCGGTGGATATTGGTAATCAGAACCCGAACATTCTCAAAAGAATATTCCCGAACAGCAATGTTACAATTAAAGATATCCAGAACGCCGGAACGAAGGGAATTCCAATTTTTATCTTCACTTTCTTTATTTTTGACTTAACCTTATTCAGTTTTTTTAAGTCTTCTATTGTCAGCCCTATGTTGCGCTTCTTGACATACACTTTGCCATTAAGTTTTACGTCATTTACGAGCCAGTCACCTTCTGTGAGTTTTTCCACGGGCACATATCTCTCAAGGACAAATTTTTCAATATCCTTCACGAATGCAAGCGAAACTAGCGAAAGCACAATCATTGCGCTCAAGAAAGCAAGTATGATTGGCAGATAATAAAACAACATGACTGTGATAATACCCGCAAGTAGAATTGCTGCTTTTTTATATATGCTTAACTTTAATTTTTTCTTGCTCAAGATAGCCATGATTCCAAGCCCCGCGAGCCCGTAGAACACTCCAACTATCAATGAATTGAACAGGAAGTTTGCGAAGAAAGGAATTTTTTCTCCCGGAAAGGAGCTCATGATTATGCTGAGTCCCGCCAGCACCTTGACATCTCCACCTCCCCATTGTCCCCCTTTATACATTAGGTAAGAAAATCCAGTGAGGACTCCAAATGAGATGGGCACCCAAAACAACACCTCAAAATTTTTACTTGACAGAAACCATAATATCCTAACGAATACAGCAATTGCAATCAAGTAATAACTTAAATAATCTGGCACTTCCCGTGTTTTCATATCCTCAATGCTTGCTATTGTCAGTAGTATAAATGCTATCAATATTGACAGCGCCGCGAATATCATAAAAAAGATTAAAAAAGTGTCGTTTATAATTCTTGTTATGGCTTTTTACCTGATTGGGCTTGGGTTGTACGATGAAACTGATATCTCACTAAAGGGCATTGAAATTGCCAAAAAGTGTGATTTAGTTTACATGGAGTCATACACCTCAAAGCTCGGCGTCGACAAAGAAAAAATTGAAAATTTGATAGGAAAACCAATCACTCTTCTTGACAGAAAAGATGTCGAACAAAGTGATGTCTTGGTAAGAAACGCCGGAGAGAACGATGTCGCATTTCTAGTTGGTGGTGACCCCCTGACAGCAACCACACATATTGATTTAGTAATCCAGGCACGAAAGAAAGGTATCAAGACGCGTGTAATCCACTCATCATCAATTTACACATCGGTATGTGAATCGGGGTTGTTTATCTACAAGTTTGGAAAAAGCTGTTCGATTCCATTTCCGACAAGAGATTACAATCCAACATCTTTCTATGACACGATAGCTGAGAATTTGGAAAGAGGTTTGCACACAGTTGTGTTTCTGGATATTCACTATGATGAAGGTAGGTTTATGACTGTCAATGAGGGAATAAAGCGCATCCTTGAAGTCGCAAAAGAAAGAAATGACAACAAAATAAATGAAAACACTCTCGCGGTTGGCTTTGCAAGAATTGGCTCCAAAAATCAGATAATCAAGTTCGGAAAGATGAAGGAATTGCTGAACCATGATTTTGGAAAGCCACAGCACATATTAGTAGTCCCAGGAAAGCTGCATTTTGTGGAAGAAGAAGCGCTTGAGTTATATCAGTAAATCTTGAAGACAACAGCAACGCGCCAGATTCTTGCGGCGTACTGTCCGCATTTTCTTTTTCTCAAAATTCTGGTTTTTCTCCCGTATTTTTTTTCGGCATCTTTTATTTTTTTGACAGCGCCTTTGTACATCTCATTTTCGCTAAGGAAGAAGTAGCAGTGGACAACCGCGTTTGGCTTCGCCGCGTAGAACGCGACATCAAGAAATTCCCATGCGCGCATAGGCAGATTCATTATTACTCTGTCTGCTTTTTGCTTCCACCTGTGGGACTTTACGACTTTTCGGCAGTCGCCTACGTAGGCACTGATTTTATCTTCAACTTTGTTTAATTTGGCGTTTTCTTTTAGGTATTTGATGGCGTACTTGTTTATGTCAATAGCGACGACTTTCTTTGCCTTTTTCGCTGCAGGAATCGCGTAAGGTCCAACTCCGGCGAACAAGTCAAACACAGTTTCTCCTTTTTTTATCTGTTCGATTACTCTCAAATGCTC
>WALP01000013.1 GCA_015522785.1 Candidatus Parvarchaeota archaeon | reverse complement strand
TGCTGGCGTTGATACAATTGTAAATGGCATATATCAATTAACTCTTTTGTATTTTTTATAACATTCGGTGTGATGTAAAATTATATGAAAACAAAAAAAGAAATATTAAAACAGTAATTATTTCTTTCTTCTTTTTATCTCAATCAAGTCGCCCAGCGTGGCCTTTTCCGACGCGCCGAATGATGCTCCGCCTCCGCCGACCTCTCCTTGTTCCTCAATCAGTTGAATGCCAAACTTGTCTTCTATCTTTCTGGCGAGTTTGAGGCTCGGAACCAGGTTTCCGTTTTCGACGTGCTTCATGACGCTTAGCTTCTCATTCAGGGTTTTAGCAAAATCTTCTTGAGTCATGCCGTTCTTCTCGCGGACGGACTTTATTTTTCCGGCGAAGTCCAGAACTATTGATTCCTCCACTTCCCTTCGCAGAGGAACAGGCTTCGTCTTCTTGACTACCTTCTTTTCGGCTATTCTTTTTGACACCCTTCCAAGCTTTGCGCACTCGTCGCAAACTTCAAGAGAAACTCCTTCAATAACCGCTATAACAGTCGCATCTCTTTTGCCACATATACTACAACTCACCAACATATCATACCCCCTATTATCTTAGAAAGGTTTAAAATATAAATCTTTATTGGAATTGACATGAGCAACCTCGATAGAATGCTGAAAAATTCATGGGAAAAATACAAACTAAAAAAAGCTGAGAGATACAAGCACGGCGAAAGCTACGAGCGGCTCAAAAGAGAAGAATCCTTGAAATTTATAGTAACACACTTCAAAAGCGTAATATCTATTCCTATTATAATAGGAGTCATAGCATCAATCATAATGTACCAAGAGTTCGGATGGAAAAAACTTGAGGAAGTCCTTTTAAGCTGGACAATAGGGTTGACAATAATCGCGACTATTATAACATTACTAGAAAGATATACAAAAATAATAACAAAATAAATTACTCCACTTTCACTTTTTTGGAATTCTTTTGCTTCTCTGCCTTTTTTATATTCACAGTCAAGACACCGTTCTCGTATTTTGCTTCAGCCGTCTCCGGCTCCACCCTCACGGGAAGCTCGGTGTAAAAGTTGTACCCCTTTGACACCCTTTCCTGTCTATATATCCCTTCCTTATTTTCTTCAAGAATATCCTTACGTTTGGCTTTCACAGAAATGCTATCCTCGGTAACTGCTAAATCTATGTCATTCTTGTTGACGCCAGGCATGTCTAACTTCACAATCACATCGCCATTTGACTCAGAAATGTCTGCGGGTACGTCTCTAATGGCATACTCTTTGAATTGATTTGACATTTTAGAAAACAATTTCTCCATATCCTTTTGCATCTTACTAAATTCTCCAAAGATGTCCTCAAACAAAGGTATCACCCCCTTCAGATATGCTTACAGTTTTTGATTTCCCCTGTGGTCGTAGTACCATTCTCAAAAGAGGTGTATGTGCCTGTGACCTTACAGACGCAGTGTGTTGAATGAACTCCTTCATATCCAGAATCCACGCTCACGCACGCATCAACATCTCCCGCGCCAGAATGGCATGTTACCATCTTACAGTCCGCATCGGTTTCGCAGTCATAATTTATTTTGTTAGAATCTAAAGGACACTGGTATATCTGCTTTTCTGATGTTGTTACATTAGTCACAGGCATCTCATTATTGTGGCTAACATTTGAATTTATTGGCGTCTGTTTTTCGCCTCCAATACATCCCAATGATACAACTGCTAATGCTAAGACCACAAACAATATCAAAATTTTGAGTTCCATAATATTATTTAACAAAAAGAGCAATATAAACTTATCTAAATATTAGGAAAACCTTTATAATCCCCAGAATTATCCTCTAAAAGGGGGGAAAAGTCGCTCGCTAAGGCGGAAAGAGAAATGGATAAAGTTAGGGCGGCATTGGTAATTTGTTTGGTGTTTATGATTCTTTCAGTGGCAAAGCCATATTTGTCTACCTCAAAAGACATCGTTGAAGTACTTGACGGAGATTCCTTCAGCATTAATGTTTCATTTTCAACAAACACATCAAACCATATATTCCTTGTAACAAGTTTCAACGAAAGCGCCATAAGTTTAGATTCTCCCAGCCAAGTTGTCGACTTCGGAAATGGGGGATTCTCGGGAACGCTCGGTTATCACTTTACGGCTTTGACTCCAGGAAAAACTAGCATAAAGTTTACAATTGGCAATGAGAGCGACATATTGTTCGTGAATGTCAAGCCGAAATACGCAAGAGTAACAGCCCCGAACAGTTTTACAGTTGAAAAAGGAAATTCTTTTTTCATAAACGCGACAGCATACGCTATGAATGTCAACAATGTAGTTATAAAATTACATTTCAACAAAATGGAATTCAACACACCCAGCGATGAAATTTTTGTGGGCAGCGGCTCGTTCACAAAAAAGGTGAGTATCCCATTCAAGTCCACAAACCCAAACAGAAAAACAAGCACAATCACATTGGAGATTTGCGCCGACACTTGCAGCAATACAACTGTGAAGGTATACAACAAAATTTTTGAAGTTAACATCACCCCATTGCAGAAAAATGTTTCAATTGGTATGCCGCTGCAGTTCAAGATAGATACCTTAAATTACAATTATTATCCAAACATTTCGGTTGATTATGATGAAGGGTGGTTCATACAGTACAATCCAATTGACAGCATCCCCGAGGGAAAGTCAAGCAGAATAATCAACTTCAGGATGTATAACGACGGCAAAGGATGCCCTGACACAAATTTCAATTTTCACATAAACGCAGATAAATTTTCAAAAAACAAAACATTCTCGTTTGATATGTCTCCAAAAATGATATTGTCAATAAATCCTAACAGACTGGTATATGCTAACGGAAGTATTATTAAAGTTAAAATCACCGCAAAAGCATTTGGAATGAGAAACACCAGTTTCGCTATTTATTTTGACAACAATGATTTCAAAACAATTTCTTTTGCGAAAGATTACACATCCAGCATTTTAAAAGGGATTGTAAACGATAGTATTATTCTCACACAAAAACAACATATGCTCAAAAAATACAATAATATTATATTAATTGCTCCCGCAAACAACAGTTGCCTCAATTATGAAGGAGATATAAAATTGAAAGTTAAGCGACCATTTGAATTGTCAGACATTCACTTGCTCGAACTTCAGAAAACAAAAATTATAGACAAAACTTTTACAAGTGTTTCTTCACCAAGCAAGACTGTCAATCAAACAGTTACCATAAACAAATCATCAATCTATAAAGACAACACAACAAAAGTATATTCATATGTTAACACACCAACGGCAGTTTCAGTCAACATAGAAAACCCGACAAACGAAACAATTTTCGGGCTGAATTCTTCGCTATTGCCAATTAAGTTTACAATGGTAGATAAAAGATTTAACTCAACAACATTATGTCCTAATCAAACAGCAAAGCTTGAGTATATCCTCAAGTTTACCAAAACAGGAGTATATAATACAACCCTCAAAATTGGCAGCAAAGATGGAACTATAATTTCAAAAGATTATCAATTCATAATATCAAAAAATAATCCATCCCTCACGGGATTGTTCATATTTGAAGATGGAAAGTCATCGCTATCAATATTAATATTATTAATAACAATACTCGCTGGTGGAGTATATATTATTTTTAAAAAGCGCCATTAATCAATATCTTGAATTCCTTCTTCTGTTATCCTAAACGCGCATTCGCCTTCTGGTAAACACGGTGAGTCAACAAGTTTGGCTACTCTCTTGTCGCCTTTCGAATGCCTTAAATAAATCCTATATGTTGATGCGTGACCAAGCACGTGTCCACCTACAGCTTGTGTCGGATCTCCAAAGAACATATCAGGCTTTGCCATAACCTGATTGGTTATGTAAACTGCGACATTATACCTGTCTGCCAATCTCTGCAAAGTATGTATGTGTTTGTTGAGTTTTTGCTGCCTCTCAGCAAGAGTCCCCCTGCCCACATACTCGCTTCTAAAGATAGAAGTGAGAGAATCAACTATGATTAATTTTATGTTAGGATATTTCTTGAAAAGTTCAGGTATCTTTTCAACAAGCAAAATCTGATGGTCCGCTGAAAAAGCTCTCGCGACATGAATTCTTTCAAGGGCTTCCTTCGGATTCAACCCTTTTGCTTCGGCAAGCTGTATTACTCTGTTCGGACGGAATGTTCCTTCGGTGTCCACCCAAACTACATCACCATTCAAACCTCCCTGTTCCTCTGGAAGTTGTGCATTAATAGCGAGCTGAAAAGCCATCTGTGACTTTCCGCTTCCGTAAGCGCCGTACGCTTCTGTTATGGCTTGGGTTTCTATTCCCCCGCCGATTAAACTATCAAGTGCCTTTGAACCTGTTGTTATCTTTTTTATCTTTTTCATACGTTCGAGCATTTCCGCACCAGTTACAAAATCCATCTTAAGATGAGTGCGTGCGGCTTGTATAATCTTCCTTGCGGTCGCCTCACCAATCTCACAAACTTCCGCAAGGCTTAGAGGATTAGACGTGGCAATTCCCATTGGATCATCATAACCGGCGCTCCTCATCTTCCGGGCTGTCGTCGCGCCGACTCCAGGAATATCTTCTATTTCAAATTTCTCCTCCGGCTCCGTTACTTGCTCTGGAGCTGTTTCAACATCAGTTGCCTTTTCTTCAATAATTTCTTTTTCCTCTTTAGGAGATTTCTTTGCCATGAAAATTACTACCAAATTTTCCTTTTTATAGTTTAGGGTGTTGTCCAGTAATGCTTATATTGACAATTTACTGCAAAACAAATTTGAGCCCAGCCATCAAAAGAACACCTGTTAAAAATACTACAAACGCAATCATGGACTTGCCGACGTTCTTTTCTGTGTGAAGCGAGGGAATCAAATCGGACGCCGATATGTAAATGAATCCTCCAGCTGCAAACGGCAGAAGATAAGTTGAAAACATCTGCGAAGAATATGAAAATAAATACCCTATAAACCCTCCAATCACACAGGTAAGCTGCGAGATGTAGTTATATAAAAGCGCTTTCTTTGGCTTGAACCCGCCGTAAACCAAAACGCCGAAGTCGCCGAGCTCCTGCGGTATCTCATGTCCAATTATGAGCAAAGTTGTTATAATACCAAATGGAATGCCGACAGCAAAGCCCGCGGCGATTATCAAGCCATCTATGAAATTGTGAATCCCGTCTCCAAATAAAATTAGATAGCTGAATGAATGGACTTCGCACTTGTCCTTGTGGCAGTGGTGCCAGTGAAGAAGCCGCTCCATCAAATAAAAAACGGCAAACCCAATTATCACCAATCCAAAAATCATATTTGAAGAAGCCTTTCCCAACGTTTCGGGAATCATGTGAAGCAGCGCCCCGCTGAAAAGAGCCCCCGCCGAGAAAGCGACAAGCCCGTAAATTATTTTGTTAAGCACTTTTGGATTAAAAATAAGCGTGAAGACACCTATCAATGCGACAAGTCCATCAATCATAGTCGCTATAAAAATCAAAAGCAAAATATTCAAAACTTACCGCCTCTTCCGCGCCCCATTCCGCGTCCCCTGCCGAGTCCTCTTCCCATGCCTCTTCCTCTGCCACGTCTCATACCTCTTTCTAATGGTTGGGATGGTTTTTGTTGAGATTGTTGTTGCGGTTGTGAGGAACTTTTTTCTTCATTTTCATTTAATAAAATTGCTTTCATAGGGCATTTAGCAGCTGCTTCAGCAATACATTTGGCATTCTCATTTTTTACTCTTGATTTTCCTTCTACAATTTCAAAGCCTTCAGGACAAACGCTTACACAGACACCGCAGCCAATACATTTTTCTCTATCCACTTTTACCATTTTTAATCACCTGAATTTTCTACACTTTAATAATTTTTCCTACGCCATTATTTATAAAGTTCTCTCCATATTCCTCTCGAAATAATTCTCTTGCTCTATCTCCACTGCAGTGACAAGGGGCTACATTTTTGACACCAAGTTTTCTAAAATCAGATATGATACTCTTTAATTCAGAATCGGAACTTCCAATTAAATGAAATCCGCCTATAACTAAATAAACTTCTTTGTCAAAAATTTCTTCGGCCTTTTTTACAATATTAACAATACCTGGGTGAGAACAACCAGTTACAATAATTAAGCCTTTGTCTGATGTTATTACTAAGGATTGTTCTTTGATGAATGTTCCAAGCTCGCCAGTTGTGTAAATAGAATTAAAAATTTTTATTGGTTTATCGACGTCAATCACTTTTACTCCCCTACTTTTAACATTGGCTTTAAAGCTTTTGGGAAAGGCGTGTGGCACATAAACAGTTACATTGCTATTTTTTCTAGAAATTCGGTTAACCCACCAGTATGGTCTCCATGAATATGTGATAATACAACAATATCTATTTGATTTGGATCAATGTTCATCTTTTCCATGTTACCTAACAGGATAGAATCATTTCCTCCTGTATCAAACAAAATATTTTTTCCATTCACTTTTACTAGGCAAGAAAAGCCCCACCCTGTTTTTAATTTAGGGTTATATTGATAGTTGTCATAAATAGTTATCAAAGTAACATTTTTAGCCTTAATTTTGGGTTCCATAATTATCCTCTACCACGCCCCATACCTCTTCCTCTACCAAAGCCCCTACCCATACCTCTTCCGCCGCCAACAAATTCATAATTTCCACCTTCTATACGGATTGCCTTACCATTTGTTAATGCATCGGCTATTTTGCTTCTTGCAGAGTTTAAAATTCTGTTGAATGTGGGCTGGGAGACATTCATTTTTTTGGCAGCTTCTGTTTGGTCAAGTCCTTCCAAGTCCTTAAGCCTAATTGCCTCAAATTCTTCCATTGTCAAGATAACTTCTTCCAAAGTTGACATGGGTATACCTACAGGTTTGAAATAAATTGCACCTGGGTTGAATCCAACTCTTCTGAATTTTATAGGTCTAGGCATTTAAGACCCTCTTTACCGCCTCTTTTGCTGTTAATCCAGACATTTCAACAATTTTTATTCCTTTCGACTGAAGTGAGGAACTCATATTTGGGCCGAACTTTCCACTTACGACAATTTCAACACCCTTATTCGCAAGCATTTGTGCTACTCCAAATCCGGCTCCACCCCCCCCAAGGGCAAATGGGTTTTTTACAGCTTCGACAAGATTTTCGTCTTCAAAAATTAAATAATACGGCGCCCTTCCGCTTACCATGCTCACTTGTGTATTTTCATTATCTCCCTCAGATGATACGGCAATTTTCATGATTTCACCTCCACAAATTTATCTATCATCATACCTTGGATTATGGAAACACCAATCATTACAATTGTCAAAACAATTGTAAATTTCAATCCAAAGTAAAAGATTATCAATGGCAAAAGCGCCGGCTTAACAGCTCTGTTGTAAAGGAATACTGCAATCAAACCATTCCTTACTCCGTGCTTTTGCAACTCATTTAGCAATGGATACCACATATAAATTGGTCCGCTTGAAAGTATTCC
>WALP01000012.1 GCA_015522785.1 Candidatus Parvarchaeota archaeon | reverse complement strand
TAGCGTCGCCGTAATCTGCCGCGCACAAAATCAGTTTCGGCTTTTTAGTCGATTCGACAGCATCTTTTATTCTTTTAATCTGCCAGTTCTGCCAGTTTTCTTTTTTTATTGACAAAATATTTCCCCTTTCAACTGTGATGGTGTGAAACACTCCGTGTGGAACATTTTGATTTGATGATTCCACAATAGTTCCAAGAAGCCTAAGGGTGTTTTTTTGGAATTCAACTTTTTCGACTTTCAGCTTAACCCTCAATTTTACTCTTTTTCCCTCTTGCTCATCTGTCTTTTTCACAATTCTTGTCGTTTCGCTTTCAATCTCGTCGTCTTTGTCTATTATTCTTGAGAGCACCCAAATGTCATCAAGAGTGTCCACCTTAACTTTTAGGATTCCCTCTTTTTTATCCTCAAATATTATTTTCATGTTTAATTTTATTCCTATGGTATATATAAACTAAACTCTATTTTGGCGTCATAAAACTTTTATAAAAGATAAACTCCTTTTTCATTTTATGGTGAGAGACGAGGAAAGTTTGGTATGCCCGAACTGTGGTTCTAAAGAAATTGTTTTGCTTGAGTCTACAGGCGAAATGTACTGCAAAAAATGCGGCACCATACTTGAAGAAGAGTTGTTGAGGGCATAGATTTATAGGAAAAGCCCAATATTGTTTTTAATAGATTTTTTCATCCACTAAGTTTATTAACTTCAGGTTAATTCTAATTCATATGTGTCTAAAACAATGGAAAAAAATGGAACCCTGGATGCAGGATGGAACGGTAGGCTTCGCAGTCGGATTGGTTCTTTACATTCTTAGACTGTTAGGGATTACATTTCCGTACTTGTCCAACTGGAACGCCGCAAATTTATCGTTGGGAGCAGTAGGAGTAACAATGGTTGTCGCATACACCATCATTGGTATTTTTATTGGAGAACTAATTGAGCAAACGACAGGCATTAAAAGAAAACGAAAGAAGTAATTACTTAATTAACATCAATGTTTGGTATAAAATACCAGTGGTAAAGATAAGAATAGAATAATATATCGGTAAGTTTCCGCCTGGAATAATCTTTTTGAATTTCTTCGTTTTTCTTGCTTTTAGGGCCATTACCATAGTCAACAAGCCGAGCATTCCGCCGGCGTATGTACCTGAGATTTGAAGGAATGTTATGAAACCCAATTTGACATACACATAAATTAGAAATGGTATGAACGCTGAAAGGAACCATGACATCCTTTTGTCAAGTCCAAAGTCGTTTACATACACATGTTTTATCGCGTCAGACAATGCTATGAACGGAACACCCATTGCGATTAGCACGAACAAATCCCCCAATATTCTGTAATGGGGCAGTCCAACAACAGCGACTTCATTTACGCCAGTTCCCAAGCTGCCGACAAAAACATACGAGAACAAGGCATATGTTGACAACACTATTAGCATTGCAATTGTGCTTGCGGTTATTACCTTTCTTTTGTCTTTTCCAAGGACTTTTTTCATTTCAGGAATTACATTGTAACCCAGACATGAGAATAATACAATCCCGAAAGGAATGAATATCTTTGATGAGCTTAAAATGAAATTCTGTGAATTGCTTGCAGATGGAATGAAAACTGCTATCAAAAACACCAGCAGAATGATTTTTAGCGCCGCAATCGACAAATCAAGCTTGTTGAACCTCTTGAAGCCGAACAAAATCAAAGCCGCAGCAAACACGAAGAATGCAGTTCCCATTATCAATGGGCTTCCGCCAAGCATGTCCGCAAGGGCATATCCAATTGCTATAAGGTATGCTATTATCGCGGTATATATACCGAACGTTTCTGTCGCGAGCGTGAAAAATTTTCCTTTTCTTCCGAAATACTTCTTGGCGAGTCCGGATATCATATGCTCCTTTTTTTCGTTAAGCGACAATTCTGCGATATAAAGAGTCATAAATGTTGTCGCAATTCCGACGATGATGATAGTCACTAAACCTGTCAAAAATCCAATTTGTGAAAAAATATAGGGAAATCCAAGAATTGAAGCGCCGGCCACTGTGCTGACCATGAGTGCAACTGCAGTAAAAAGCTTCGAGTTCATACATAGTAAAGCTTTTAATATATTTATATTATTTTCTAAGTATGCTCCCATAGTCTAGGAACCCTTTCTTGGGAAGAAAGCGTTCACGGAAAGAACCAAGAGAGGGATGGACATTCCGGTCAAGGATGCTGGACTCTCGCAACACCCTTTCTTAAAAGAAAGCGTGTACGGAAAGAACTTCCGTGGTGTTGGGGATATCCAGTGACCCGGGTTCAAAAGCACTTTCTCTCTTTGAAAAGAGAGAACCTGCGCTAAGAGAGAAACTTGGCGAGTGTTTGAAAGTCCCGGTGGGAGCATTTTTTCTTTTTAGAAAATGTAAAATTTTATGAAGAATTAAATAAAAGGTATTTAATTATAATAAGAAGTAGGTGATGATTATCAGTGGGTTTGGATATGGTATCAAAAAGAGTACAAGCGAAGTAATTACTGGAGTTGTTGCCACCTCAGTTTATGGAGTGTTAGCAAACATGGGATTAATTCCATATGAGATAGTTTTAGTATTTAATGTATTATCTATACTAGGGGTAATATTCCTTATAGAGAAAGCTCCATTTTGGTCGCTAACTTACTTAATTGGCTGGGTAATTGGTATAATTTTTATGATATCTGTGGGTCTCTTGAGTTGGGTTGATATTACCATTTATATTGCTGTATCAATAGTATCTATTATGATAAAACTGGGTGTTCTTAACAGTCACTCTTCTCACTCTATATAATTATTTATGGTATCATTACCTCAAGGAAATTGAAAATACTTTTCAATGTATAAAAAAGTTTTATCTAATTTTTTTATACATATCACATAAGTAATCATATAATGAGAACATAAATAAAAATCCTACTGTTTCACCCATGAGCCCACCTAAAAATTCAGCAGATAAAAAATATGATACTGTTGCGCCGCCAAGTACGGAAAGGAAGGTAGTGATGATAAATGCTAATCCTATAGAGATATACACTCTTACTTTTAATCTACTTTTGAATGTTTCAGTTGTATTTTTCATGTTAATGATTAAATGGTTTGAATTATTTAAATATTTTGATGTATGTCAATAATCTATTTTGTGAAGTAGTATTTCACTTTTTAACAAACGCTATTAACATCACACTTGCGGCTGCGGATGTTATTGCGGCGTAGATGAACGGTGCGCTAGCCCCAACCGAATCCCAAAGAGCCCCCGCAATCACGCTTGCTGGAAGGATAGCCAATCCTGACGCTGTCTGGTATATCCCGAGCGCAGTTCCCTTTTCGCTTTTTGGGGACAAGTCGGAAACAAATGCTCTTGACGTCCCGTCGACGAACGCAATCTGCAGCCCGTAAATGGCGAAGATAATCCATACAAGCGCATTTGAGGTTATGAATGAAAATGCTATCGCCGTCGCCCCGAGCAATACATAACCCAGCAATATTACATTTTTTCTTCCTATCTTGTCTGACCACATGCCTGCGGGCATTGAAAACACAGCATAGAAAACGTTGTATGTCAAGTAAAGCAGTGGTATAAAAGCGACGAATATTCCGAGATTCTCGGCTTTAAGTATGTAAAAAGCATAGCTGAAGTTTCCGAGGTTGAACACGACAGATGTCAATATAAACAATTTGTAATTTCTGCTGAAATTTTTTAGAGAGAACTTTATCTTGTCCCCTATTTTGTGCCCTACATCTTTTACGAAAAACAAGATGACTATAATTGAAAGGAAGGCAGGTATTGTGGCGTACCAGAAGATAGTCCTGTAATTTGTGGTTATATATCTCAGGAGCAAGAACGCGATTATGGTCCCTATTATCGCCCCGCTTCTGTCCATCATCCTGTGGAACCCGAACCACTTTCCCCTTCTTTGCTTGCGTATGGATTCTGAAATCAGCGCGTCCCTCGGCGCGTCCCTTATTCCTTTCCCTATCCTGTCAGATAACCTTACCAAAAACACTTCAGCGACGTTGTTAGCTATTGCAAAAAATGGCTTTGACAGCGCTGAAAGGGAATATCCAATTAAAACTAAAATTTTTCTTTTTTTGATTCTGTCAGAAATATGTCCTGAAAACGCCTTGAGTATCGACGCCGTGCTTGTGGCTATTCCTTCTATTAGTCCTATTAATGACTTTGGTATTCCAAGAGTGTTGGCTAGAAATAAAGGTAAAAGCGGAAAAATCATATCGCTGCTGATGTCCGTGAATAAACTTACCCATCCGAGAGCAATCACGTTCTTTTTAGCGTCTTTCTTCATAGTTAGATAATGGCGCAAAGATGTTATTAAATGTATCGAATCCCTCTGCGACATAAAGAACATTATCTTTGACTTCAGCGATTTCTCCCCTTTTTGAAGGAAGTCCGCTGTTGGATTCAACAATGTTTTTGTAAATACCCTTAACAGATATGTTCTCTTTTGTGTTTTCAAGAGGTATCTCTGTGTAATTCACTCCGAGACTTGTTTTGCTGCGATTGTATACTACTAATTTCCCATCATCAGTTAATTCTATTGCGGAGTTCCAATCTCCTTCATAAAGCCTTTTTTCTATCTTGGACATCTTCTTGTTATCTTTTCCACCAAGGAGCTTAATTAACTCCTCATCAGTAGTAACCATACTATTTGAGAAGCATAACTCTTTTATAAACTTAACTATTTGGAAATTTAATAATCAGTCGGAGGTGATTAGATGGTAGATTATGTAAAAGCAGTTAAGAGACCGTTCAGTGACTTGGCAAAGTTGTTAATTTATATTGTAATAAGTGTAATACCAATAGTGAATTTTATCAGTAGCGGTTATTTGCTTGATGTTGCTCAAACATCGATGAGACGGAAGAGTAAATTACCAGAGTTCAATGATTATACACGCTTATTTATAGAAGGAATAAAGATGATTATAATTGGATTTATTTATATGATACCAGCATTAATTATTATGGTGCTTGCAGGGGTATCTATTGGATTTAAAATTACATCTTTAGCCACTTTTGGAGTGGGTATGATATTGGCGATAATAACAGCATTGATTATGGCTTATATCAGCACTGGAGCAATATTGAGATATGCGGAGAAGAGGAACATAAAAGAAGCATTTAATTGTAGGGCAATTGGAAAGAAGATATTTAACTCTAAATTCTTCGTAGGCTGGATAATTGCGTTAGTGATAGCAGTGGTAATTGATGTTGTGCTTGGTATTATCCCATTGATTGGCGCATTGCTTGGAGCAGCGATAGGAGGAATTTTTTACATGAGTGTTATGGGAGAAATTTACGCTGAGGCGTAATCCCCTTTCTTTTATTTTTTGCTTAGTAAACTTTTTAAGCGATTGTCACTCCTAATAAGTTAGGGTTTACAATGAGTGATTCACTAACTGTTGCTGAAATTAAAAATATGAGCTTGGATGAATTAGTTCTAAACAAAGATAAACTCCCTGACGTGGTAGATATATCTGAATTAACCTCCGATAATTTTGAGGATTTTAAATTTTGGCTTGATTACATAGACTGCAAAGAAGATGACAATCCTGTCAAGAGTGTTAATTTTAACTTTGGAGATTCTACGAGGTATTTTCTTTCAGCTTATGGTGGAATGCCAGCCCTTATTGCCGCACATGAAGGCCTCCACGCTTTTGGGGGATTAGTTTCTGGAGCGACTATAGAGAAGATAGGTGTTAATTCCACAGGATTTTATGTTACGATGAGTGGGGATAATGTTGCTCGTTTTGTTTCTTCGATTGCACCGAACGCTGTTCTTCCGATTTTTGGTTTTTATTACATTAAAAAAGGAATTGATGAAAATGATACCGCCTATCTTGGAATTGGTGCCTCTGCCACGCTGCTAAATTTTGGTTCAATATTTTTAGATTATGGGGACTTCGCAAATTTGACCGGTAGCGGGATAATTGGAAGATTATCTGCTTTGGGTATTGGTTTAGCAACTTATGGTATTGCATATGTTATTTCTTCTTTTGCCTACAAGCGAAGTAAAAGATTTAAAAACAAATAAAGGGTAAAAATTTACATGCGGGGGTGCCGGAGAGCCTTTCTTTCCGCCTTCTTAAAAAGAAGGCAGGTTGCCAAGAAGGAAAGAAAGAGCACGGAACGGTCAAACGGGCTGGGCTTAGGCGCATCTTTTCTTAAGAAGAAAAGCTGCACCAAAAGAAATCATTTTGGTGGATGCGTGGAAACCCAGTGGGTTAGTCCCTACGCGAGTAAGCCTTTTCTTGCGAAGAAAAGCCTTAAGGGAAAAGAAGCAGGATGGCTTCGCGATTTCGAATCTCGTCCCCCGCATTTCATTATTATGGCAAAGTGCAAATGGTACAATGTTTGTCCTATCGTGAGGTTTGTTGAGGAAGGCAGGCTCGATAGGAAGTGGGTTGAGAAATACTGCCTTGTTGGCAACAAAAAATGCATCCGTTACCAAATGGAGGAAAAGGACGAGCCCCATCCTGACAATTTGCTTCCGGATGGAACTTACTTAAAGTAGTTAACTTTTTAATTTAAGACTTCTTTTAGCTTTTATGTCGCTTGAAGGGATTGAATTACAACTTATTAGAAATATATCAGTTCTTGAGCAAATCTTCTCAAAGCATGAAAGTTTCTTAGAGAGATTAGGTTCTTCTATAGCGAAATATGTGGAAGTTGCAGATATATCAAAGCCGCTTGTTGAAGCGGCAGGGGCGGAGATTGAATCAAAGGGAAGGGCATCTAGAAGAACGGTTTATGGAAGAAGAGGTGCATTTGGGAAGGGAAAAAGAGGCAAGGGAATTGTTCAATATCTTAGCGAGAAAAGCTGGGTGCTTGGCAATTTGATTCGTCTTGTTAAGGTTGAAAGGGCAGAGGCAGCTGAACAAGCAAGGTATCTTTATGTCACTTTAAGAGAAGTTAATTTAGAGGAAAAAAATGAAAAGTCTGAGGAGAGTAAAGAATCTAAGAAACTGAAGGCGAGAATAAAGAAAGTTGAAAAATTGACTCTTGCATGTGAGAAAGTTTTAGACAAAGAAGCAACACGGGATAAAAAATTAGCAAAAGTAACTGCAAAAGAAGTTGCCGCTTTAACTACAGCATATCACCTTTCTATGCGTGAAGGTATTTTTGCAAGGCGGCTTTTAAGTATTATTGGCGCATCGGGAGCACTTAAAAGATTAGACATACTCTTTCAGAAAGAAGAGATCTTCTTTGCCAAGTTTATGAAGGAAGAAAATTGGATTGTTGATGACATCGCTAATGATCTTAAAGGTATATTTAAATTAATAAAAGAAAATGAGAAAATCGAAAAGTTGATCGGTGGATCTACAGCTAAAATTAAGGGAGAAGAAAAACAGGCAAAGAAAGAAGAGAAAGTCTCTATGAGGATTAGGAGATTGATGAATTCGCTTGAGAAAATACAGAAACATTTAGAAAAAGTCAAAAAAGGTGCTGCAAAATATGGCATTAAAATTGAAAAATCAATTGTTATGCTTAATACGGAAGAAAAAGAGGTTCTTAAAGGGGAAAAGGAGGAAGAGAGAGATTTAGGTGATATTGAAAATCTATTTGAGAATATGAGAAGGTTTTCTTTGATGATTTCTAGATTTGATAATTCAATTTCCATAGCTGAGATTAGATTAGAGCCACAGATTAAGTGGATAAACACAGCATTGATAAGTGCATACAAATTATCGAAAAAGAATCCTGCCGGTGTTACTTCCTTTTTGGGAAAAGTTGGAAATTTTGCTGGAAAAGCATTGGTTCCCTCGCTTAAGCGTATAGATGAAGAAAGAAGAGAATTGTTTAAGGAATTTGTTGGTGAAGAAGGTGTAATTAAAAGCTTGGAAAAGGATATGAGTAAGATGTATCAGCTTGAGAACAACGGTTTTGTCAGGGAATTAAAAAAGATGGAAACAAGTTTAGTAAAAATTGAGAAAAATGTCGTTGCCGGCAACAGAAAGGCAGTCGCGGATTTGAAAAAGGACATTGCTGAGTTAAGAGGCTCTTTGAGGGAAGAAAAAACGGTTGTTAAGGAAGAAGCACAATCTGGAGCTCAAAAAACAGCAGGTGAGGAAACTGAGACAAGGGCAAAGATTGCAGAATTAAACAAAAGAATTCTGGAAATTAAATCTAAATTTAGGGATATGAAGAGAGAATTTGACCCCGCTGTTAGGAAGTTTAAGCAGGCAGTTAAGGACGCACCTGAATTTAAGTTTGCAAATAAGACTTTGTTTGGGGTGTTTGGTAAGAATGTTGAGGCTAGAATGATAAAAGATGTTGACATAGCTGGGCATTATTTGAGGGATGAGGAGGATGTGGATTCCAAGGAGATTACAGCGCTTCGTAGATGGACAGAGAATGTTACTGAGATTGACAATTATGCCTTGTTTGTTCGAGAGGTATATAAATCATTTCAAGATGAAAATCGGATGTTGAAAAGGATGATTTTCTTTTACAAAGACATTGCTCTATTTGAAAAAGATTTCTCTCTTGATGTGAGGAAGGCAGAAAAAACAATAGCAGACTTGGAAGCTGCAGTAAGGGATATAGAGGAAGTTATGAATAGGCACGCAGATATGTTTGGCGAGGAAGAAAGAGAGATGTTCACAGAGTTTAGGGAAATTTTCAGTAATTCTACTGCCATGTTGAATGAGTTAAAAAGGACTGAAAATGCGCTTCTAGTGTATGCCCATAGCCTTCCGCAGATGATAGAAGCGAGCAAACGGGCAGAAGAATATGTGAATGATATAAAAAAGTTGCTTAAGGAATCAGTGAAAAATGCAGTCAAACTCAAGAAAATCATGAGCAAAGGAATTCAGGCAAGATTATAGTAAATTATTAAATTATTCAGCTTCTTGAAATGTTAATGGGAACATATGTCAAAAAATTGGAAGACTTTGAAAAACAGTTGGACTTGAAAAAGGAAGGCTTAACCATTACTGTTTCTGGGCTCTCAGGCTCTGGGAAATCCACTATTGGCAAGGCAATTGCGAAGGCATTTGGATTGGAACTGAAAAGCATGGGCGACGTCTTTCGTGATAGCGCGAAAGAAAAAGGTATTTCTATTGAGGAATTTTCAAAGTCGCGCAGCGAGGAAACAGATATCCTGCTTGACAAAAAAACTCTTGAGTTTGCCAAGAAGGGAAATGTTGTCCTTATCGGAAGGCTGACCGCGTGGGTCGCTGGCGACAACGCGGATGTCAAGCTTTGGGTTGACTGCGACAAGCAAACAAGAATCAAGAGGGTTGCTAAAAGAGAAAATATTTCCGAGGAAGAAGCAAAAAGGCGAATTGAGGAAAGGGACACTGCCGACGCCGAGAGATATAGTGAACTTTATGGAATTGACGTAAATGACAAGGGAGTTTATGACATCTTATTCGACAACACTGACGCGACATTTGAAGAAGCAATTACAAAACCCGTCGAGGCAATAAAAATATTACTGGACAGCACCTCAAACTAAATAAATACTGCTAGTATTATGTTTTGTATGATTGATATAAATGGAAATAAAATAACACTTAAACGCCCTCTAACTCACTTGGATAAGTTTGTATTAAAGTTTATATCTGTACTTGATAAACTTAAGATAAAATATGTGATTGTTTCTGGATATGTTTCTATTTTATTGGGGAGGGCAAGAATGACAGAGGATGTTGATATTTTAATAGAAAAGTTAAGTGCACCTGATTTTACCAAGTTAGTTAAGGATATCGTGAAAAGTGGTTTTTGGTGTTTAAATTCGGATGATTTATCTGAACTCTTTGAACTTATGAAAACTGGTCATTCTATCCGGTTTGCTGAAAAGGGGATTGTTATTCCAAATATAGAACTTAGGTTTGTTGATAATTCTATCGACTTAGGTGCTTTGAAGAATCGTTTAGTTGTTAAATTAAGTGAGCATCGATTAAATATTTCTTCATTAGAGCTTCAGATAGCGTACAAGCTTTATCTTGGTAGCGATAAAGACGTTGAAGATGCGAGATATCTTTATAAGTTATTCGGCAATTTCATTAATAAGCGGAAGCTTAATGATTTTGTGGATATATTAAAAGTCAAGGATAAGGTGAAGTACCTTGAATAGTTTGTTAACTCAATTGAAAAAGCAAAAGGAAAAAAATTTTGAGGATAGGCTTAGATTTATTGATATATGGGTAAATTTTGTGAAAAAACATCCTAAGAAAAGCAGCAAGCAGTATAAAAAATTATTAGATAGTTTGTATTAAAATGGTTGCTCCGGCGAATCTTTGCGTGATATGTAAGGGAACAAAGCACCTGTGCGGAATAAATCCCTGCCCGCTTCTTGCTAAATTCAACGTCAAGCCAAAAATGAATATTGACAAGGAATTCTCGGGTCCATCGACGTCGGTTTTTGTGGGGCACTCAAATTATCCAAATGTTTTTGTCGGCCCGATAGGCGCCCTTGAAAACGAAAACATTGTTGACAATCCCGCAAAATGGTTCGGCATGGAGTATGACAAAATAATTGAGATGCGTTCCCTCACAATCCGCTCGAAGTCTATCCAGAATGTAAAGTCAAAAGGAAAATTTGTTGAGGAAAATCAGCTTCTTGCCATGTCAAAGAAGCCGACTGATGTTGACTTGAAATTTTTTAAGAAGCCAAATTTTAGAGTGAGTTTTTCGGATGTAACTCAGCCGATGGGTGCCTCCGCGCCAATTGAAAAATTGAAAATCATTGATAATCCCAAAATACCCCATAAAGTTGAAAAAGTTGTGGATGACGAATTAAAGGCGGTGGAGCAGGTTAACATACTGAAAAATAATTTTGACATCTATTACATCACCAACATATTCTCGAGCGGAGCCCTTGGCAAACATGAAAATCAAAAACTTGTCCCCACGAGATGGAGTATAACTGCTGTCGATGATATTCTCGCGAAGGAGATGATTAAAAGAATCAAAGATTATCCAAAGATAAATTCCTATTCTGTTTATGAGTCAAAATATCTGGACAACCATTTCATCATTTTGTTAATGCCCGGCAGATGGGAGTACGAAAACTTTGAGGCTTGGGCTCCCGGTTCGTCATGGGCGCAGCAGGCAAAAGAAACGATAATCCTTGAAGAGTATGAGCCGTTTGACGGAAGGAAGAAATACGCCGACAAGGAGGCGGGTGGATATTACGCCGCGAGGTTTGCTGTGTGCGAGGCACTGGACAAAATGAAAAGGCAGGCGAGAGTCATTGTCTTCCGCGAGGTTTCTGAAGGATATATTGTGCCATTGGGAGTCTGGCAGGTAAGGGAAAATGTGAGAAACGCTATGAATTCACACCCGATTAAGTTTGATTCTCTTAATGAAGCACTTTTATATATACACTCTAAATTGAGAATCCCGATTTTTGAATACAGGAAACAAAGCAGGATACTTCAGCAGAAAAACTTGCTTGATTTTTACCGAAAGATTTAAAAGTGCCATTTTAGAGTAGTTGCATATGGGAATTGGGGAAGCTTTGAAAACACTCTTTGGCGAAAGTGAAGATAAAACACTAAATTCTATTCTTGAAATAAGCTCCATATTCACGAATGCATTTGACAAATTTACATTAACCGGACGCCTGGCGGTTGATTTACATTTTGATAAAATGTTCCCTGCCGCTAGTGAGGTTGAATTATTGAGCACTATTAATAAAATCAATCCTGCCGTTAATCACATACTTGATAGGGGTTACAAAATTCAGTCAGTTGTACATGGCGATGAATTTTACAAAGTTAACCTTGGGAAAGAAAGGTATAACATTACTATTTATGCGTTTTCCGCTTTGCCGAATACAATAAAGGACTCTGAAAAGAAGATGATTAAATACAATGATACGGCGTATGATATTTTGCTCGCAAGCCCGGAGGACATTTTTTTGGTAGGGTTGCTTTATGATAAAACTTATCATACTTTAATGAACGAAATAAACAAGGAGAAACTCTTTAAAAAATATAATAACTTTTCAGAAGACTTAAAGGATAGAATGGATAAAAACTTTAATCTAAATCAATAGTTTCCCTTTGTCATATATCAACCTAAAATTGCCTTTTTTTATCGCTATTAACTTAGCGTTTGTTAACAAATAATCCTCATGGTCGTTACAGTAATAAATCGAGCCGAATTCTCTGCTTGGTCCCCTTGCGATGTGCAATCCTCTTTTCTCGCTTTCGAGGATTTCTGCGGTTGGATTTGAGTTTATGTTAAATCCAAGTCCAAGTTCGCCAATAACATCCCCATACTTGTACATTTTAGCGCCCTCTTTTAGGATTTTTTCCATCTCTTTGTCTTTGCTTTCAATGTTCACAACTTTTCCGTTCTCCCATGTGACAATTACTGGCTCTTTTAAGAGATGTTCCCCTGCTCGATATTCGACATACATCTTTCCGTTTGTCATATCCTCAATTGGTCCCGTGAATATTTCTCCGGCGGGGAGATTTCCAAATCCTCTTTCTTCGACAGTTAAATCATCAAGCCATCTCCTGTCGCCTATGAATAGATCTAGCTCATACTCTCTATTCGGTCCAGATAGAACTTTGAAGACATTGTAATTTTTCAGAATATTCTTTAGCCTAAGAGCATCTTGCTTCATTTGAGTATAATTTATATCAAATGGACCATTATTTCTGAGCATTTCTTCAGTTATACCGGGGCAGTGCGCAATTTTCCCTATTTTTTCCAATTCTGTTAGCAGTTGAATTCTCATTGGGCGCTCTTCCGAAAATGCTTCAAATAGTGTGATTGTTAAGTCCGGCTGTATTTCATTTATTATATGATCTAATTCTGTTGGAATTTCCTTAAGAGGTCTTTTGTAATTATCAATTTCAAAATTAGTTATCTCTCCATCAAATTTGCTTTTAAGGATTGCATCTTCGAAGGCGTCAACAACAGCTTTTTTATGTTTGTCTTGAACTATTAAAATTCTCTTCGTATTTTGAATTTCGTAAATCGCCTCAAGTGCGCTTTTTAACCCTTCAGTAACACTCATAAAAACACCCCTATTACTATATATCAGTAACTAATTTATATTTATTCCCATTTTAGCTATTATGATAATCAAAGTAAAAGTTGTTCCAAAATCCTCAAAAGTCTCTGTTGAGCAAAGAGACGATGTTCTCCATGTCAAGTTAACCGCTCCTCCGGACAAGGGCAAGGCAAACAAGCAGTTGGTTGAAGTTTTAGCCCGACATTTCGGCGTCAAGAAGCAAATGGTTAAAATTTTAAAAGGCGAAACATCTCATAATAAAGTAATTGAAATTGAAATTTAATGCCTCAGCACCGCCTTCTTAGGAAGAAGGTAGGTTGCCAAGAAATGCCTCGGTGGCATGATGTTGAGGTGATGCCTCGGTGGCGCAGTCGGTAGCGCGTAAGCCTTTTCTTTTCTAAAGAAGAGCCTTAAGGGAAAAGAGATGGCTGTGCAGTTGCTTGGTAATTGGCTGCGTTTGGAAGCTTTCCAATGAGCAAAAGGTCGTGGGTTCGAATCCCACCCGAGGCTTTTATATATGCACTGTCTTATGTTAATTTTAACATTTTACAAGTGGTTACAAATAATAATGCTTATAAATCAGCATTTTGTTATCCAACTATGGGGCAAAAAGAGTTAGAAACTTTATTGAAAGAAGCAGGAATTGAAAAAGGAGATTTTGTTAAAATTTCTTTGAGGAATAAAGATTATCCAGTTTTTGGATATGTTAGATATATTTCTAATCGTCCTGTAAGCACAATTGTGTTTAATAAGGAAATAAACCAATATGAATTTGGTGAAGAGGGTTATTTTGTTTATCTTGCTTTGTATCCTCCGGAAGAACTTAACCAATAACACATATATTATCAATGATTTCTGAAAATGCATATGGTGTGTTTTTTGATAGGAATATAAAATCTATAAAAAAGATAAACCCAAATATTTTGGAAGAATTATGATAATTTTGGTTTAACCCAACGCTTTATTATTCTTCATGGTGATAACATTTTTAAACAGAAATTCTTTGTGTTACTTTATGACTTATTTGCAATTTATAATGGGTATTGGAAATCCTATTGTTGATGGGATATACTTCCCTCTGTACTTTGAGAACCACAAGGAGTTTGTACAATATATAAAAAGTAATCATCTTACTTATTTAAGATATGAGGAACTTCCTGCTTTGACGTTGGAATCCACATTCGCCGAAAAGGATGAAGAGATTAAAAAAATACTTAACGAGGCGTCCGCGGACACGTCTATAGTGGAAGTTTTGCATAAAGGTAGCAGACTTTTTCCAAAGAGTATGGGAAGATATGTGGCAGATGTAACACCAATTAAGTTTAATCTAAATGAAAATTTTATAAAAATGAGTGGTATTTCAATGAAGTTGTCTGATTATTAAATGCTCTAGTTGAGTTTTATTTTATTCTTGAAGCGTAAGTCATATAAACCTATGCAAAGTGGATTATTTGTCGTAAGGCGCTAAAGCGCGTGCTAGTTCTTTGCGGCGGAAAAATTAGTAAAAGGTGAAAAATTTTGGAAGGAACTGTAAAATTTTATAACAGCAAAAAAAGATTCGGATTTATATCCGGAGATGACGGAAAAGATTACTTCTTCCACTTTAGTGGAATAGAAAGAGGGGAGTTTGTCAAAGACAACGACAAAGTTTCCTTTGAGGTAGTAGAGGGCGACAAAGGTCCTAAAGCAGAACACGTGAAAGTAATTAAAGAGTGAATTATATTTTCTTTAAATTTTTTATTTTTTTATAGCTTTTGCTAAATATCTTGAAGTAGGATAGCATCTAAGTTAATTGGTATAACATTTCCATTTTTATCTATTAATCCTTTTTTCTTTAGTCTGTTTATACTTTCATCCTCTATTGGGATACCATTACGTACGGCTTTATATTCTTCAAAAAGTCTAGGTGTTTCTTCACGCACGTATATTACAGATGAGTAGGCATTCACAAGTTCACTGTTGATTATTAACTTTCCTCCTTGTCTCTTAAGTAATTCTAACTCCAATGCTGTAGAAACTGTTGGGTCATTTCTACTCTTGTAAGTGTCATTACCGCTATCAATCATCATTCTTAGTATACCAACAATAGATTTAATTGATTTGTATCTTCTCCTTTTGCTTGCTACTTCTTTTTTTATTGATTCTACTTCCTTATATGGCAAAAATTTTTCTATTTCGTATAGCTCATCATCTATTTTTTCAAGAATTCCAACGTCATTTAGAATTGTGATTAGTCGTTTAACATAGTCCCTACTTACTTTTTCATTTGGCTTTGAAATTTTTCTTAGATAATTTAAGAGCTCATCTTCTGAAAATTTTGTTATCCCATTGTCTTTAATAAAATTGTATAATTTTTCTATAGTCTCCTGTGGTGAGTGATACCCCATACATCCATCAAGGGGTATACTATTTTAAAACTTTACTATTCCTAAGAGATGACATCAATGACTTTTATTTTAAAATTTAGTGTCTTACCTGCTAGTGGAGGATTCAAGTCAACAGTTACTTTTTCATCCCCTATCTTTGTAATTCTCGCGGGCAATTGTCCCAAGTTTGGAACATCAATTCCAATCGTCGCTCCTTCCTTCAATTCCATACTTTCGGGGAACTGCTTTTTTGGTATCTCAGCTATAAGCTCTGGGTTTGGCTGCCCGTACGCCTTTTCAGGAGGCAATTTAACATCCTTTTCTTCTCCCTTTTCCATACCTATTACAGCTTCTTCAAATCCTTTTATCAAGCTGCCGTCTCCGACCTTGAACTCCAGGGGCTGCTGCCCTTTGTTTGTGTCAAATACAGTCCCGTCTTCTAGTGTTCCTGTATACTCTACTTTTACTATATCTCCTTCCTTAATAGCCATTATATCAACTCCTTTACTTCCCAAGAATTTTTGAGAAAAATGATTTTTTGGTTTGTGGATGTAACTTTCTGTCAATTAAATCCACTACTTTCTCTTCAGTTATCTCTCCTCTTATCATCTCACCATCAACAAACACCGCTGGAACTCCGAGCAAGTCATATCTTGCTGCCTTTGCCTTTCCTTCAGGTGTTGTTGTTCTATACTTATGAAAATCTATTTCATCTCCCTTAAACTTTTTTCTTGCCTTCGCCACGGCGAGCTTAGCCGCTGGACAATGAGGGCAATTTGGAGAAACGAACAATTCCACTAATACCATACTACTTTTTCCAAATTAACTCTTTATTAATCTTTTGTAAAACTTCTCTTTGCGCCGCATTTCGGGCAAACCTGGGGAGGAATAGATGGTGCCCTTTGGTATGGTAATACATAACCACATTTTTTACATCGCCATTCTGCCATAGACGTTACTTTATTGTCATCCTTTAAATCATTTGTGTGAGAATCTTTGATAATTTGTCCCTCTTTGGTGAAATTATAACTTGTATCAATATAAATCACAACATTTAAAAAATGTCAATTTAATTTTTAGTTTGGTGATAAAGTGGCAGTAGTTGAGAGAGTGTTTTATGTTGAGAAGAAAGATGTATTTGACAATGATGCGCTGAAAATGCTTGGGTTTAAGTATGAAAGCGCGGCAACTTTGGGCGAGGACAAGTCCGGATATTTTATGATAATAAAAGCAGATGAAAACGAGTTTGACAAAGAAGAAATAAAATCCGCTCTTAAGGACACAACGGAATTGAGCGGAGAAGAAAAACAGAAAATAATAAATAAGTTTAAAGAAATTGAAGATAATGCAGCAAGCGGCTTTGCCATGTTTGATTGATGTTTTTGTGCGCCGTTAGTCTAGCGACCTTTTCTCTCGAGAAAAGCTCGACCAAAAGAGAGAAGGTTGGACAATGGTTAGGATCCGAGCCTTCCACCAACCCTTTCTTTCCAAAAGAAAGCGTTGACGGAAAGAAAGGTAGGAGGTGAGCTCGTGACCCGGGTTCAAAAGCACTTTCTCTCTTTGAAAAGAGAGAACCTGCGCTAAGAGAGAAACTTGGCGAGTGTTTGAAAGTCCCGGACGGCGCATTTTTTTCTTTTTTAAAAAACCAAAATTTAAAAAGAGGGTTAGTTGTTGATTTAATGTGGAAAATCTGAGGGATTTGTTCAGCGAAGTAAAGAATCTAAGAGACAAAAAAAGGAACATGCTTGATAAGATTAGAGTAATTAATAATTCTATTCATACAAAGATGGAAAAAAAGAAGGAAATTGCCAAGATTGTCAAGAAAAACAAAGGAGAGCGAGATAGAATTGTAGAAGAAATCAAGAAATTGATGGAGAAATTAAAAAGCATACCAAAGTCAGATATCAAAGAGGATCCTAGAAGGATAAGAAAATTGATTGAAAGACTTGACTGGAAAATCCAGACAGAAGTTATGCCATACAAGAAGGAGCAGGAGCTCACGAAGAAGATAAAGGAACTACAGGTGCAGGCGGAGGAGCTTGAAAAGAAATACATAGGCATGAGAGAAAGGGGCAAAATAGAAAACGAAATCAAGCATCTGGAACAGGAAAAGAGACTGCTTCATTCAACAGTCATCTCATATTCAAAGCAGTGGAAGGAGATTCATTCTGAAATCGAAAGTTTGATGGAAAAGAAAAACGAGCTTTTCAAGAAGATGGATGAGATTAATTCTAAAGTAAAAGAAATTGATGCCAAGATAGATTCTGTTAAGAAGGAAATTGGCAGGGAAAAAGCCAAAAGGATAGAAGCCGAAGTTTTGGAGAGGGAAAAACGCAGCAAGATAATCAAAGACAAAATAAATGAAAAATTGCTTGAAGTCAAGGAAAAATTCAAGCATAAGAAGAAGCTGACAAAAGATGATTTGATGATACTCCAAGCGGCAGACGAAGGAATAATCTAAAAGCACCTTCTTAAAGAGAAGCTGCACCAAGAAAAGAAAGTTTTATCAAAGAAATTATTTATAATAAATACTAAAAGCGCCACTAGTCTATTGGTAGGATACGAGCTTCCCAAGACCTTTTCTTTGGGAAAGAAAAGCTCTACCAAAAGAAAGGTTGTAAACAGCTCGGGAGCCGGGTTCGATTCCCGGGTGGCGCATTCTTCAGAAATATTTATATTTGATGATTACTTATTATATGATATCACCATTTCTTTGCGTTTGGCGTTTAAATTACAAAGGGGGTAGATTATGAAAAGATACGATAAAATAGATATAAGCTTAGATGAAAGAGGGGAATTATTGGATGAACAACTTGGGGAAGATTTGTTAAGTGATACGACTTTGGTTTACATACAACAGATTGTTTCTGAAAAGATGTATTTTGGCAATAATGAAGTGGTGGAAGATGTAATGGGAAATGCTATGTTTGAGTACGATTTTGGTAATGAAGAAGTAAATATCCCATCAAGAGAAGAAGTAAATATCCCATCAAAAGAAGAAGATATGGACTACAATGTAAACCATACAAATTTGAGATATATGTTTCATCCATTGAGTGCTGTGTTTGATCATGCTGTAGAAACAGAGGAAGAGAAGAAGTGGAAGGATGAAAAGGAACTCGAAGGTATGGATTCATTATTGAATCCAGATAAGAACCATGCTGAAGAAACCAACTCTATATTCAGTGGACCAGAAATAGACAATCCTGGATGGGAAGACCCTCCAGAAGATGACGACGACGAGTAATTGCATTGCTGGTGAGTGATGTGTACACATTCACCCCTCATTTGAGGGGTTTTTTTCTATAAATAGTATACATTAAGTTTATTGTTATAATATTATTCTTAGTGATTTTTAGGTGTAAATGGATAATTTTATTAATCATTGAAGACAGTAACTTCATAAAACTTAAGGAGGATGTGAAAGAAATGTATGAATTTGGAGAATTTAAAGGAAGAAAAACTATAAAGCTTATGCGGACGCCAGACGACAAATATCCATTCATATTTGGAAGGGCAAAAGCAAAGCTAATTGTTGAGAATTATGAGGTAATAAAGAAGTTTGCTGAGGAAGAATAATTATTTTTCCTTTCTTCTTTTCCTTCTTGCCCTTCTTATTTTATCGTAACTTCCAGTTCTTCTTTTTCCTCTTCCTGCTTTTGACATAAATTTTTGAATGAGAGTAAGCTTTATTTAGCTTTCTATCGCCAATTTTAAAAGACAGCAATGCTAATCAAATACTATGAAACTTGTTGCTGTTTTGGCAATCGTACTGATAGTTTTTTCGCTTGGATGCGTTTCAAGTGGGAGACATGATGGAGGTGTCACCATGAAGGTTGAAAGTTCAGACTTGGGGGAATTTGTCCCAAAGCAATTCACATGCGACGGAGAGGGCATAAGCCCTTCTTTAAGTTGGAGCGGTTTCCCAAACGAGACAAAGTCATTTGCAATTGCGGTTAAAGACCCTGACGCGCCAATGGGAACATGGATTCATTGGCTCGTTTACAACATCCCAAAAAATAAGACACATATCGCGCAAAACGAAATTCCGGGAACAGAAGTTATAAACGACTTCAAAAAGGAGCACTATGGGGGACCATGCCCGCCGTCCGGAACGCACAGGTATTATTTCATTGTTTATGCCCTTGATGTAGCTGACTTGGGGAAGATAAGTGACAAAAATGAATTTTTCGAAAAAGTTGAATCCCATACAATTGCAAAGGGAGAATTAATGAGTAAGTATAGTAGGGAATAATTTTGGAAGTCATTTACGAGAATAAGACAAATGAGATTAGGCTCATTATCTCAAATCTAGTCATCATCTTAGTGTTTGGTATCCCTATGATTAGATTAAAAAACATGTTCCTCCCACTGCTCACTATTGTGCTGTTCTCAACAACAATAATATTCGTTTTAGTAATTAGGGTATTAATAAGATCAAAGATATATTTCTCTGACAACGGAATCAAGATAGTCGATGTAAACAAAGAAATTCAAATACCCAAAGAAATAATAAGAAGCATAAACAAGGTGAGATTAACGTTCAACAACTATAACAGGTACATAGATATCCTTGGAATCTGTACCACTAGAATACCCTATGCAAAAATTGAATCAAAAAGAGGTATATTAGTTTCGATATACAATCTATTTGAGATACTACTACAAAAAGTAAATCTAACAGACTATGTTGAAATGCAATCGATGTTCACACAAAACAAAGAGTTAAGTGGGTGTGACATAACTATCCCTCAAACATTCGACTACAAACTGCTGATGAAAAAGTTCAAAGAATACTTTCCAGAAAAAGTAACTGACAAAATCGTGGTAAAAAAGCAAAAAATAAATTTTAATAATATATCACTTAAAAAGGTATTAAAATGAAATTTGAAGAAATAAAAAAGCAAGCTGAAAATTGTAGGAAATGTGATTTGTGGAAGACGCGCACAAATGTAGTCTTCGGTGAAGGTCCAACTAATGCAAAAGTGATGTTTATAGGTGAAGCCCCTGGTTTCAACGAGGACAAGCAGGGGAAACCTTTCGTGGGAAGGGCGGGAAAGTTTCTCGACGAACTTCTGACTGCCGCCGGGTTGAAACGTGAAGATGTATACATCACAAACATTGTTAAGTGCCGTCCGCCAAACAACAGGGACCCGACAGACAGCGAGATAAAAGCGTGTTATCCTTATCTTGATTTTCAGATAAGCCACATAAATCCGAAGATTATTGTTCCTCTCGGCAGGCACGCTTCCAAAGTCATTTTTGAGAGATACAAATTACCTTTTGAAGGGATTTCTAAGGAGCATGGAAAAACGAGGGAAATTTCAAATTTATTTGGAAAGCTGAAAATTATTCCTATGTATCATCCCGCGGCGGCAATTTACAACCAGTCGCTTAAAGGCGTTTTAATCGAGGATTTCAAAAAGGCGCTTGGAAATGTGTGATATAAAAGAAGCCAAAAAGCTGCTGAAAAGCAAATCTAATAAAAAGGCAAAAGAGAGTTACAAAAAACTAATTCCAACAGCTGAGAAAGTTTATGGCGTCTATTCTAAGGAATTTAACAAGATTGTTTCTCGATTCAAAAATTGTGACTTTAATTTTGTAGAAAAACTTTGGAAAGGAAATTATTTAGAAGAAAAAATTTTGGCTGCAAAAATTCTTGGTAAAATCTGCAACAAAAATCCAGAACTAACATTAAAATTAGTGAAAAGGTTTGTAAAGGATATAGATAATTGGGCTGTTTGTGATGTTCTTGCCACGCAAGGCATAAGGAGAATTGCCAAAGAAAAACAAAGAGAACTATTCGGTTTGTCAAGGAAACTAATTAAATCAAAGAATCCTTGGGAGAGGAGATTTGCCATTGTGCTGCTTATTAATTTTGCAAAAGATTTTACTCACAAAAATGAAATAAAACAAATAATAAAACAAGCCGAAAAAGACAAAGAGAATTGTGTTAAGAAAGCGCTTGATTGGCTGAAAAGAAAGCTCGGAAATGTTTAAATACTACTTGTGCCTAAGAAAGAGCTGGCAAGTCGGGGGCGAGAAACGAAGTGTCAAATTTTCTGTGAGTAGTTTTACCTTAGCTTATGCTCTTTAGATTATGTTATAAAAAGAGGAGGTGCCGGAATGGCAAAGAAAAAGAAGCAAGGCAAGAAAAAATAATTTCTCTCACGAATTCAATTTTTTATCATTTTTTTCTTTTTTTGTTTTGAATATATATCCGAAACATTTATATATAAGTTATGAATACATATTCTTAATATATATTCAAAATGAATATATAGAATATCTTCAAAAAATGGGGGTGGTAATTATGCCATACGGAGATAGAACAGGTCCGGAAGGAAAAGGACCAAGAACTGGAAGAGGACTTGGATACTGCGGCGGATACGACAGCCCAGGATACACAAGAGGAACACCAAGAGGAATGGGTTACGGAAGAGGTGCAGGCAGGGGCTTCGGAAGAGGCTTCGGCTGGAACAGAGCACCTGTAAACCAGACAACGACTCAATCAACAAATGACGACTCATTGAAAGAGGAAGTAAGTGCATTGAAAAAAATGGTTGAGGAATTGAAAAAGAAAATAGATGAACTTAAATAATCGGGGCTGCTAGGTAAACACAATGGAAACCAAAGTCATTAAGGAAGTACTAATTAAATCTGCTAAAAGCATTTACAACAGCTTACCAATCTTGATAGGCGCGATTTTGCTTATAGGGTTGGTAAGCGCTGCAGTTCCCAAATCATACTATGGAATGCTTTTCAGCAAAAATCCGGTCATTGATTCTTTTATAGGAAGCGGCATAGGGAGTATCTTAGCAGGAAACCCCGTGACAAGTTACATACTCGGCGGTGAGTTTTTGAAGCAGGGAGTCAGCCTTGTTGCTGTAACCGCGTTTTTGGTTGCATGGGTTACTGTAGGTATTGTCCAATATCCCGCGGAAGCGATTTTGCTTGGAAAGAAATTCGCACTATATAGAAACATAAGCGCGTTTTTCCTCGCGATAGTCGTGGCGATTATAACTGTCGTGGTGGTGAGAGTCATATGAAACGCACCGAAAAAAGCATGGCGGGATGGTACTTTTTGATTTCAGTAATCATACTTTACGTAATCTCATTTTTCATAAGCAAAAAAATTACGCTAAACGGATTAAGATATACTATTAAGATTTTTGAAAAGGTAATCCCAATCTTCGTGCTGATTTATGTTTTGCTTGTGTTAATCAACTACTTTGTCAAGCCGAAATCCCTGGCAAAGCATCTTGGCGAGGGCTCCGGAATAAAGGGATGGACAATCGCAGTTGTCGCGGGAATACTTTCAAGCGGACCAATTTATATGTGGTATCCATTGCTAAATGAGTTGCAAAAGCACGGAGTAAGGAATGGTTTGATTGCAGTATTCCTTTACAACAGAGCTGTTAAGCCGGCGCTTTTGCCATTGATAATCTTTTACTTTGGAT
>WALP01000011.1 GCA_015522785.1 Candidatus Parvarchaeota archaeon | reverse complement strand
TACTTGTGCTCCATTCTGTTTGTCCAACAGGCATTGTATGTGTGCCGTCGCTCCAGTCATTTCCTTTTATTGTTGTGCTTGTTGCCTGTGTGTTTCCGCCATTTGTCACATTAACTGCCTGATTTACGCCTCCAGTGTCTGCTCCAGGCGCTACAGTACCGAAGTTGATTGTGCTGGTGTTCAAGCTGACGATACATGTGTCTTCAACCTTGAATGTCATTGTATTGGTTATATTGTAATTCCCGGCGGTGTCGTTGGCGTAAATCTTCCATGCGACAGTTGTTCCGCTTGTGACACTTGAGTTGCTCCATGTGAAATTGTTCCATCCGCTTGTTCCGCTTAATGATGAAGTTGTGATATTCTGCCAGCTTCCGCTTTCATTTGTGGACAATATCGCGCCGCTTAGTTGGATATTATCTGTCCAATGGGCACTTAATTTAATGCTTCCGCCAGTTGGGATTATTGTTGCGTTCTGTGACTGGCTGTTCCATTGTGGAGGTGTTGTGTCGACGGTGAAATACGTCGCGCTTGTGGTGTTCACGTTGCTCCTTGTGTCGTTACAATAAAGTACCACTTGATGGGTTCCGTCTGAAACTGTTGACAACTTGGAGAAACTGGTGGTACCATCCTTTGTCAAAGTTACATTGGAATTCCCATCAAGTGAGTACCAGCATGAATCTACACCATTCCTGTCCGTCGCGGTTACGTTGAACCAGATGGAACTCGTGGTGTATGTCGTGTTTGTCGGGCTGACTTTGGTTACTTTCGGAGGGAAGGTGTCTTTCCCAATAAGAGTGACATAATCCAAATAACATATTCCGTCTCCGCCAAAAAGTCCACCTCCTGCTTGTGAGTTGCAAATATATCTTATTTTGAAGTTTGGATTGTTCTCTGCGCCCGCGGGAAGTGTGAATGTTTTCTTGACATAATTACCGCCGTCATCTGATGTGTCGTCCTCTAAATTATGCCAGCTGCTTCCATCGTACCAGTCAAACTTAAACTCTGCACTCGCGCCGCTGCCGATTGAAACTTCCTTGTAAAATGTTATGGTCAAATTGGTGTATTCGCTTGTGTTTATTGAATTAATCATATATGTGTCGCTGCCTGTGTTTGTTGCTTCTGCATCGTAGATTCCTTCATAGGGGTTTCCTGTTCCTGCCGTCCAGTTGGCGCTGCTTCCACCTCCAACAACCCAGCTTTTTGTCGACAGGCTCCCCGACTCGAAGTCATCGAAGAAAAGGCTGTCCGGCGGAACATTCGTGCTTTTTACATAAAATGACAAATCATCATTGTCATCATAATTCCCCATTCCGCAAGTAGTGGATGTAGAACCACTATACTGAATTATTGCTCTGACTGTGTGATATCCTCTCACATCATCAAGAGTGAAGTTTTTAGAGACTTTTTGGAATCCACCTGCAGGACATGGGTTGATATATCCAACAACCCTCCAGCTTGGAGAATCTGTGTTATTTGTGTAAACAAAATTGATATTATCACTCGAACCATCATTATAGCAGTACGCCCAAACGTCAACTTGCACTGTATCCCCACCATTGAAGGTGCTACCGTTCAAGTCGGTAACTGTTATGTTCTCAATTGATTCATCTGTTTGATAAGTTCCGCTGCTTCCATCTGTACAGGAATCAATTGTGTTCGGGGCGTTTGGTTCGCTTTGGACATTTATACTATCTCTTGATTTAAGCAAACTTGAATTTGCAATACATGGAGATGTGCTGCTCTCGCATTTTGGTGCACCCGTGGTTGCGTTGTACTCCGCATACACAGGGTCTTCTGGAGTCATTGTGAAAGTATAATTCTCCCCAGGTGTAATATTCATAACTCTTTCCCATCTTGATATGTTGCACTTCGTTCCGTTGCAAGGGTCGTCGCATGTTTCAGTTGTCTTATTCCATGTTTTACACTTGAACAAAACATTTCCGACGGCTGTTGATGTTATCTCGGCTTTCTCAAATTTTGTATTGGTTGGATCAATGATGTACATCTTTGAGAACCTTCCTGTTTTGTTGATTTTGTCAATAACTATCTTTGGATTGTCAAATAAATTTACACCAATAAGTTTCATTCTTTTTACAGGTACATCTTGTGGGATAATAGTAACATTTCTTTTAAGGATACCAATACCCATTGTTGTGAACTCTCCCTTAATTGATGTGTTCTGCACTATTATTTTGGCATTTAGTGGTTTTCCAGCTATGTTAACAAGGGAGATGTTTGATGATGATATATTATATGTTTCATTTGTTGTATTTTCGTTTGTAGTGATGTTTGTGTTGTTAATTGTCTTTATTTGTGGCATTTCAAATACGAAAATTTCAGAATGGTTTCCAACTTGGAGATAAAATTTGCTTCCATTCCAGTCATAAATTGTCAATGTTATATTTTCATTCGGAGGTGCAGGGTTCTTGCTGAACCCATAAGTTACGTTGCCAATAACAAAAAATGGCTCGCTTGTATTTGCGTTTTGGCTGAATGTTATGACAAAATTGTTGTCAATCCATTTTGTGGATGATATATCTACGTCGAAATTTTTGTCATCTCTTATTTTATGATACACTTTTGTATTGTTTGACATATTTGTTGTGTTTTCAGTTTTAGATAAGTTACTTGTTTTTAATAGTATATATGAGTAATCGATTTGATTTATCACAACTTTACCGCTGCCATTCACCTCCAAAAACAGCTTGTAAGAGGAGTAGTTCATCTTTTTGTCTGCTAAGTCACATGTTTCTTCACATAGGCTCACGAATGGCAAAACTTTTTTTGGAATGGGTATTAAAACTTTTTTTGCACCCAATTTACTTTCAGATGTTGATTTAATTGCTTCTACCTTTTGCATAGAGGATTTACTTCCTTTTATTAAATACCCAGTTACGCTATTGTTTCCGATTGGGCTGTTTGTGCTCCCTATAAGATATCTATTTCCATTATTATCCTCAAGAGATATCCTTGCGCTCCCACTGCCGCTAAATTCACCGGTGACTTTTAAAGATGCTAAGTAACCATCTTCTCTACTTTGAGGAGTCCAGACAAAATATTTTGAAGAAGTGGCGTTTATGATGACATTGTCAGAATGACTTACAATATTGCCTGATGAAGTTACAAACCATTCAAGGGAAGGTTGCATGCTGATTAAAGCTATTGTGGCTAGCAACAAAATAATTGAAACAAAAGGTAACAGCGGGTGTCTTTTTCCTTTAATTATTTCTTTTTTAATTACATTATCAGTAACTTTTTTCTTGACGCCAATTAATTCCAAAGACTTCACTGTTTTTGGGTTTTTGAGGTTAAGTTTGTATAATGTTCTTTTTCCAATTTTCTTTCTTATCAGATGATTCTCTTTGACTAACGAGTTAAGATGTCTGTGAGTGGGTTCATATGACAGTTTAAGTTTGTTTTGAATTTCTTTTATAGAATACCACCTATCTAATTTAGAAAAAGCTCTAATTATATCTAAATAACTCTTTATTTTTTTGATGGTACCACCATTATACGCTACAAAATATATGCTTAAAAATCTATTGGATAATCCAATAGAAGCACCTTTTCTTTCTTTTCAAGAAAGAAAAGCTGCATCAAAAGAAAGAATTTATTGGTGACTCTAGATGTTATTGAAGAAATTATAAGAGGGCCCGGTGGGACACTCATGCACCCACGAAAGTTTTCTCTTTCGTGCACGTTTCTCTTTTTTAAAAGAGAAAGGTGCTTTTGAACCCACGACCCCTTGCTTACCCGATGCGGATTTTTCTTTCCGCCAGCGCTTTCTTTATAAGAAAGGGCTGTAGGAGGCAAGTGCTCTATCCAATCTGAGCTACGGGCCCTTAAGATATGCTAAAAGGCAATTGTTTTTAAAATTTGACATTTTATTTATTTGCATGAGGGAACTGCTTCACAACTTTGAATTTCTTGAAAAAAAAGGTTTTAAAATAGCAGATTATGGCTTCGCGGAATCCGTAAGCGAGGCAATAGACTTGGCCAACAAGATAGGATATCCAGTTGTCTTGAAAGTTCCGCTTCAGATACACAAGAAGAAAGTAGGTGGGGTGCTTACAAATATTCATAACGTAACTGATTTGAAGACACTGAGTAAGAAGATGGTTTCAGCATTAGAATCTAAAGGGATTTCTTTTGACGGACTTGTTGTCCAGAAACAAATTAATGGTGTAGAGTTAATTATTGGTTTGAAGCAGGATAAAACCTTTGGAAGAGTAATTCTTTTCGGTAGCGGAGGAAGCCTTGCAGAGATAATAAACGACGCTGTTTTCAGGGTTTGTCCAATAAGTGAAAAAGATGCTAAGGAAATGATTGGCGAGATAAAATCAAAGCCGCTTTTGGCTGATGAAGGTGTTTCGTTGAAAGAGTTAGTAAATCTTCTTGTTGATGTGTCGAAACTTGATATAAAAGAAATGGATTTGAATCCTGTGATTGCCAATAAGGATGGATGTTGGATTGTGGACGCGAGAACCATTAAGGAGTAAGCCGTTCTGGGTCTCTTGGCGTCAAACTCGCTTCTCTTATATTTTCTAAATTGAGGATGTTCATTGTCAGTCTTTCAATTCCTATTGCAAATCCGCCGTGTGGTGGTATACCATACTTAAAAAACCTTAGGTGGTCAAATGTATCGGGATTAAGTCCCTTTTCAATCATCTGTGCTTTTCGTTTTTCAAAATTTTCCTCACGCAGTCCGCCTGTGGTTATTTCCATGCCTTTGTAAAGTAAGTCAAATGAGAGAGAATCTTTTCCATCTTTTTTTGCATAGAATACTTTGTGCTTGAACGGGAAATGTGTGAGGAAAACAAAATCCGAGTTGTGTTCTCTTTTAGCCCACTCGCAAAGTGCCTTTTCGCCTGCGTGGGTCAAGTCGCCATCTTCAGTTTGGACACCCATCTCCTCGACAATTTTCTTTGCGTCTTCAAATTTTATTCTCGGAATCTCATTTGGGAAATCAAGACTTACGCTGAATTTTTTGATCGCGCTTTCGTCCTTTATTTGTTCGAACAAGTTTTTCAGCATTTTCTCCTCAAAATCCATCAAGTCATTGAGCGAATCTGTAATCCACTCCACATCAAATGAGTCATATTCACATAAGTGCCTGACTGTGTGATGAAGCTCAGCCCTATAGACATTTCCAATCTCATAAACTTTTTCAAGTCCGCCGCTTAGAGCAAGTTCTTTGTAAAACTGCGGCGACTGTGCCAGATATGCTTTCCTGTCAAAATAACTAACTTCAAAATACTCCGTGCCTCCTTCGGTTGGAACTCCTACAAGTTTTGATGTGTTTATCCTCACAAAATTATTTCTTTCGCAAAATCTTGATAGGATGTTGATAATCTTACTTTGTAGCCTGAAAATTGAATTTGTTTTTGGATTTCGTATGTCTATGAACCTCCAGTCCATTCTCTTACTTAAGTCTGTTTCTATCTTTCCGGATATGTCTATTGGAAGTGGAGATTCTGCGGCTGACAAAATTTTTATTTCGGACGGGATAAGCTCTTTTCCGCCACGTGCCTCTTTATTATCCACCATTGTTCCCTTGACATAAATGTATGACTCTTGGCTTGGCTCGACGGAGAATACTTCTTCTGAAACCTTTGATTTTGGGAGGGTTACCTGAAGTGTTCCGCTGCCGTCTCTTAGAATTATAAACTTTATTTTTTTTAAGTCTCTATAATTCTCAACCCATCCTGCTAATGCTACCTCTTTTAGGTTAAATGCATCTTTTATTGGGACTTTTTCACTTATCATTATGAACAATAAAAAGTTGAAGAATTTATATCATTTACTATGACATCTTCTGGCGTATAAACGCATTTAATTCCACAATTGCATCCTGCGTTGTTATGACTTGCTGTTTTAATACCTCAAGGTCCTTTTTGAGTTCTGCTATTTCAGCTGTGCTGTCTTCCGCCTCGATTTTTGATTCCATTGATGAAATTCTTTCGTTTAATTCTTCGATTGCATTTTCAAAGTCTTCTTTTTTTGCGAAGGTGTGCTTTATCTTCTTGAATCCATCAAGAACTACCTCAAAATCTGGACCGAGCCTGCTTTCTATGTTGCGTATCTTTTCCGCAAGTTCTAAATCCCTGTCTGCCAGCTCTTTGGGGGAAGGGTATTTACCAACACTCAGTTGGAGAGTTTCTATTTTTTTAGTAATTTCATTAATCCTACTTTCAAGCTCCCCTTCTGTGGCTGCGATATCCATCTTTAACTTTCCGAAGCTTTCCTGTAATACCTTTATACTTGCTAGTCTTTTGTCAGTCTCAGCCAATTTTTTGTCAGTTTCTTTTAGCTTTTCGTCCGTTCTTTTGATTCTTTCTATCGCTGCGTCGATATGTTCTATTTTTTCTTTTAAAGATTTGTCAATTTTAGAGAACTTTGATGCGATTTCTTCGACTTCTTCCTTTGTGGCAAGTTTACTTAACTTTTTATTCAATTCTTTTTCTTTCTTTTCTTCATTTTCCTTTAGCCACTCTTCGACTTTTTCTATATCCTTAAATATAGAGTTTAACTTTTCCTCTACTTTTTCTTCTATATTTTTGATTTTTGTTTTGTTTGTGGATGATTCTTCATCTATCCTTTTTGAAAGTTTTTCTATTTCTACCTCTTTACCTCCTAAGGAGGAGATTACGTCAACTGTCTTTTTTATTTCCTTTTCGAGCAATCCTACTCTGTTTTCAACATCATCCAGTTTATCCTTAAGGGATGCGAGTTTGTTTGGCAAATCCATTATAACACCTTCTCAATATCACTAATTAATTTAGAGGTATCATTTACTTTTATATTTATTCTTTCTAGATTATCTTCAATTTTTTTGATGTGACTTTCAAGTTGCTGTATGGACTCTTTTAAGGATGTTATCGCGGAAACATGTTCCTTTATCTCCTTTATTATCTTTTCATCATTACTTTCCAGCTTGGATATCCTCTCTCTGTTATTTTTTATGCCGCTTTCAATTGTTTTTATTTTATCTGCCAATTTTTCATACTCTTTATCTGCTGATTTCTCAATATTCGGCAATTTGTTTATGTCTTTTCTTATAATATTCATAACTTTCTTGTGTTTGTTTATTTCATCCGCTATTTTTTTATCATTATCTTGAAGTTTGGAGATGACATTTTTATTAGAACTTACAATTCTATCCAGTAGTTTTGATTCTCTTGACAGCTTCTCAATTTCGTTCTTTAGTGCGATAACCTCTTTGGAATTTTCTCTCTTCTTTGAGCTTCTTAGTTCTATCTCTAATTTTCTAATTCTAACATCCTGCTCTTTTCGTGTTTTTTCAAGTTCTGTCTTTATTCTTTTCAGGTTTTTTATCTCTTCCATCAAAGGAAGCATATTCTTTTTTATGTCATGAAATTCCTTTAGGATTATTTCCGTGTCACTTTTAGATACCATTTATTTTCCCCTCAAAATTTTTGCCACACTTTCCGGAGAGAGTTTGCTCAAATAAATTCCGTAGCCTTCATCCAATGTGCTGTGAAATGTTTTTTGGAATATCTTTATATGGAAGTGAAAATCTTTTTCTTTATTTGGGCGCAAGTAAAATACAATTCCATACTTAAATGGATTAATTGCTGCTTTCAATCGGGTTAGTAGGTTTTTAAGAATTTCTGCGAGGTTGAATATCTCAAATTCGTTCAGTTCGTTTATGCATGTGTGATGCTTTTTTGGTACTACCAATACTTCAAAGTTTTCTGTTTGGGAAAATGGTGCAAATGCAATAAAACTGTCATTGCTCAATATATGCCGCGGGCCTTTTTCTTCTTTTTTTGCGATATCACAATAGATACATTTTTCTGTTTTGTACTGGTAATCATTAAATGTGTTTATTTTTTCTTTTATTGATTCTGGAACAATAGGGAGAGTAAAAATTTTTGAGTATGAATGTTCAAACTCAATATTCATATTGTCTTTTAATATTCCAATAAACTCAACATTTTCTCGTTTTCTTAATGCGTTTACTCTGTTTTTATATACTGTGAGTACATTTTTTATTTCCTCAGATGTAAGCTCGTGGAATTCCCTTGTGTGGTCGCGTGTTTCTATTACCACTTCACTCCATCCATGCGCCTTGATAGCAGTGAATAACTTCTCGCTTTCACTTATCTTGAATTTTGAAGGATGGGTAAATGGGTATGGGTCAACTATACTCCTTACTATCCATCTTCCTTTGTTGTCTTCAATTCTAAATGTTTCCTCTGTCTTCTCTTCAGAACCTGGGCATAATGAACACCCTACAGAAGAAGGCTCTATTTCAGATATTAATGACCAATTTTTGATATCATATGATTTCCTAAGTTCGTTTTGCATAGTTTATCCAAAGTTTATAAAATACCCCTCATTTAAATATTCTATGGGTAAAGTGTTCAAGGATGTGCCAATTTCAGAGATTATTCTTAGAAAATTTGAGCGCCCGACAAATGAGAATAAAAATGAGCTTGTAAGGAAGCTTTGTATTTCACTAGGGCTCTTACAGCCGGGAGATTCAAGAGATGTGATTGTTGATATATTTAGTGTGCTGCTAGAGGCGAGCAAGAAGAAGATATTTTTGACTTCTAAGGAAATTGAAAGCAAAACAAAGGAGTTGCGAAGTAAAGGTGTGGCATCTTCTAACATACGCCGTCAGCTGCTGCGGATTGAGAAAATAGGCATTGTTGAGAGAATTGGCACAAAATACCGCATTAAGGAGTTTATGAAACTTAGCGAATTGCTTGATGAAATCAAGAAATTTATTGTCGAGCCGACTTTTGGGAGAATCAAAGAATATGCTTTCCAGATAGACAAGTTGTGATTATTTTTCTGCCTTTTTGAACAATCTCATTGCCTTTGAGAGATGTTCTGCTATCTCCGAGCCGAGAGGAGTAAGTTTAAGGGTTTTTAGTCTTCCCTTTTTGTCGAACTCGACAAGTTTGTGTTCTTCCATTGTTTTTAGGATTCTAACTGTGTGAGAATATGTGCAGTCAACCTCTTTGGCTAGAACTGATGCATATCTAAGCTTATGGTCCTTCGCTAAGCTAACAAGTATCTTAACTGGTTTCTTGCGTAGGAAGAAAGTATAAAGATCTTTTTTAGCACCCATGTAGTTAATTAAAATAACACCTTTAATAAATCTTTCGTAGCACCTTTCTCTTAAAAAGAGAAAGCTGCACCAAAGAGAAAACCTTCTCTTAGAAAGAAAAGCTTTAGCAAAAGAACCACCTTTTCTTTAGAAAAGAGAAGCTGGACCAAGAGAAAAACATTTTCTTCCGTATATGTTTCTTTCATAAAGAAAAGATTGAAAGGGCCCGTCGGGATTTGAACCCGAGTTATAAGGTCCGCAACCTTATGTTCTATCCAAGCTAAACTACGGGCCCGAAATTGAAAGTAGAAGTTGATTTATAAATGTTGATTTGCATACCTCGAAAGTGACGAAAAATATATATACAGAGGATATGTTTTTTATTACATGTGCGGGGTGATTGGTTTAATAAGCAAAGAAGATATTTCTATGGATTTATACAGTGGATTATGGGAACTTCAACATAGGGGACAAGATTCTGCCGGGTTTTTTCTTTATGACTCATCAAAGAGAGATTATAGGATGATTAAAGGTATTGGATTGATTTCAAATGAAATAACTCCCTCTAAGCTTGAAAATATTCTTGAGGGGATAACCCCAACCGTGGGGATAGGACAAGTTAGGTACCCTACAATTGGTAGGACAACTGAATCGGAAAGGAGAAGGGATGCTCAGCCGACATACGCGAGCACGCCAGGTTTTGCTATGGTACATAATGGTAACATCGCAAATATTTCTGAACTTAGAAATGAGCTTATAACTGAAAGGAGGTATTTTAAGTCAGAGTGCGATGTGGAAGTTGTCAATTTATTGCTTGCGGAGGAAGTTTCCCGTTTGACAAATTCTGGCGAAATAACAAAGGAAATCTTGTTTGAAGGCGTGAAAAATATAATGAACAAACTTAAAGGAAGTTATTCCGCATTGACAATCATAAGAGACGTCGGCTTTCTTGCATTTAGGGACCCTTATGCGATACGCCCGCTTGTCATGGGAAGAAAGGAAGATGGGAGCATAGCTTTTGCTTCCGAAAGCGTGGCATTGAGTAAGATAGGATATGAATTTGCCGGCAGCTTGAGAGGAGGACAGGTAGCGTTCATACCGGAAGGAACACTTGAGATGGAAATTAGAACTGTTGTTGAAGAACAGCGCGCGAACTGCATGTTTGAAGAAGTCTACTTTGCCCGTCCGAGTTCAATAGTCAATTTTGAAGCTGATAATTCTGGAAATAGAAATCCAGTATGCGTATATGACAAGAGAATCCGACTTGGCGAGGTTCTTGGGGAGGAGATGCTTCAAGATGCGCCGGAAGTTGTTAGGAGAATAGACAGAATTGCGCCCGTTCCGGATACGTCACGCCCTGCAGCAAATTCTTTGGCCAGAATTTTAGGTAAGCAGTACTTTGAGGTGTTTGATAAGAATAGATATTCGATGAGGACCTTTATTGCTCCCGGAAAAAGAAAAGATTTGGTTAAATCAAAATTGATTCCTATTAAAAGTGCGGTTGATGGGTATTCAATTGGAATTGTTGATGATTCAATTGTTAGAGGAAACACTTCAAAGACAATAGTAGATATGTTGAGAGATGCGGGGGCGACAGAAGTCCATTTCATAGTTGCGAGTCCACCTATAGCACATCCCTGTCATTTGGGGATTGATATGCCGACAGAAGAGGAATTAATAGCAAGCAGGATGAACATTGATGAAATAAGAGAATTTATCGGCGCTGACTCTTTGACATACCTTTCTATTGAAGGGCTAAAAAAGGTGCTCGGCGACAACCGCTGTTACGGGTGCATAAATGGAGATTACCCCGTTCCACCAGTTGAATCTTATAAAAGTGAAAGAATAATTGAAAGAAATCTTTCAAAATAAAAAAAGAAATAATAAAATCTTACTCTTCTGTTGCACAGCATGTACGGATACTACTTAGTTCATTGGTTAAATCACCTATGGACATCACCCCCGAATCCTGTAAGTGCACAAACATCGGCGTAGAAGTATATCCGATATATGTTATCAATGAATCCGTAACTCTTAAGTCTCCCTCTAAAATTGTTGGGTTCTCTCCGGATTGAAGGTATATCCCTCCACCTCCACCTTCTAATGAGACAAATGTTTTGTTTCCTTCTAACTCAACGATTAAAGGCTCATCTGCTAATCCATGAACGGGGATTATTATAGCGTGGTCCATGTTTACTTGTTCTGTGGATACTCCAAGTATCGGCGCTAAATCTTTACCATGCGGTAGAGTTACATAATTGTGCGCTAATTTTATTATCTCTGTTTCGTTGTTAATTGGAACGAAGATGACGTCACAGTTTTTAATTACTTTTACATCATCTACTATCCTCATAGGCAATGTAATTATTGTTTCCACAAAGTGAAGCGTTGGTCTAGATCCATCAAAAGGAATCACAAATATTGCACTGTCGTTTTCAGGTGTTATCAGCGGACTTCCGTCGAATGGGATAATCAATGGTATTTGACTGAACTTTAATGGTAATACCCATGCACTGTCTGTCGACTCTGGTACTATTACAGGATTGCTTAATCCTGTTGCGTCACATATAAACTCAGCTGCGTTTGCTGCAGCCAAGCTTAACATCAAAACAATTCCTATGATAAAAATTTTTGATTTCATGCTAAAATTAACACAACACTCTTTATTTAAAATATGTGGAAATAAAACGTCAATCTTTGTCCAAAAATTTATATTACATCTCTTCTTTTTAATTATGGGATGATAGACCATTTTGATGATAAATTATTGAAATTTATTTATTTACTTACGAGAGAACAATCATATTTGAATTCAATAGATGCATCATCTCATCTTTCAAAATTTAAATTTCGTGTTACTGATAGAACTATTAGAAGGTGGATTAATTTTTTGAAAACAAAAGGATTTCAATACTTCCCGTCGCCAAAATATGACTCACTTGGATTGGATTATTCAGTTGTGATATTATTTGGGGTTAGGGATGAAAAAATTTTTGATATAATTCCTTATGATATGTACATTGATAAGGTTATGAGTTTCTCTAGATATGAACATGCATTTGTTGGTTATTACACCATCCCATTTGGAAATGAAGGGAGATTTAGTAAATTTTGGAAAAGAGCTAAAGAGTTAGGAATAATTGATGATTATATATTAATGAACTCCAAGGCAGCGACATTTTTATTTTCCCCATTTCATAAAATTATTAAAAACGGTATCATAACTTTTGATGAGATTACAGAAAAAGACAATGAATACTTCATAAGATTGCTTGAAAAGAATATAAATTATATACCTGCAAAAGAGATACATCCAGCTGTTAGAAAGAATCCATTTCTGGTGCCTGTTATGTTAGAATATTATAGAAAACATATTTCTTCGATTGGGGTTTGGAGAGAAATAAAGCGTAAGCTGGGAAACAAGGTGTGGACAAATTATTTAGATAAATTTAATAAAAACCCTACCGATGGACGCGGCGTTTTTGCCGTTCAGCAAATACTTAGACAACTAAAAAATAATCCTGATTTTGTCCAGCAGATTAGAGTGATTTATGACATGGTTTATACTGCACACAATATCTCAATGGTGTATGTGTATATGAAATTAAAACATTTGGAAGATGTAGTAAGTCTAACGAGAAAATTATCAAAAAGCGCAGTTCACATGAACATTTCACTTCCTAAGGATAACTCCCAAAAAGAGGTTTTGATTTACATAGTTACAAACAATAAACATATTGTGAACATCATGGGTACATGCCTTGAATTCGCGCGTTCAAAACCGCAAGTATTCATTAATGATTTTAATTACTCCAAGAAGTTTTGGACAGAGGAAAGGTTTGGATTAGATTACCCAAAATTGTTTGACCCTCTTAGTTGTAAATGGAGATATAATCATAATGCTTATATGAAAAAGCTCGAAAAGTTAGCTCATTGAATCCTCACAATTTCTATGCGTGAGTATCCCACATTTTTGGCGCTGGCATAAAAACTTGAATTGCATATTTTTCCTTTAGCATAAGTTTCGCTTCCGTTTGTGTTGAAGTTTGTCAATTTCGCGTTGCAATTAATACCCCCAGTTTCTTTGTAGAATTCTTCCGCTAAATTAGGGAACCTCGTGTAATACTCGGAAACTTTTACCTTAGAGTTCGCAGGGTAGGCTATGCTCAAGATTTTTGAGTTGTTGCAGTTAAAGATATATTCTTTAAAATTTACATCTTCATTCTTGTTTATAATTGGGCAGTCAAATGTTTGTGCCTTAAGCTCGTGTGGGAGATAAATTCCAATTATTATGGGTATGATGAGTATTATCCCAAAAAGAGCAGTTAATTCCTTTAAATTGAAATTCCTTTTGTACATAAGCAATATAATAATCCCTCCAACAAGCCCGAATATGTGCGCTGATTGTGCGATGTTGTCCACACCGAAAAATGAAATGACTTCCGTTATCCCCCAGAGAATTGCCGCAATCCACATAGGGAAAGGGCCAAACTGGGTAAAAATTATTTGTTTTGGCTTTAATACTGCCGCGGCACCCATTAATCCAAAAATCGCTCCGCTTGCGCCTATTGCCGGGATGAAGGGGTTTCCAACAAGCATATACCCTATATTGCCGATGACACCTGATGTTATATAAAGCAAAATCCACCTTTTCCAATCAAGTTCGCTTTCGACAATCAATCCGAATATCAATAACCCCACCATGTTGAGTAATATATGATTGACATTCGCGTGCAAAAATATTGATGTTATAATAGAATAAGGATGACTTTCAAATGTGGTGGGCATAAATTCAAATGAGTTTCCAACCATGCCTGTTAATTGAAGTCCGAATATTAAAATAGTGAATGCAATCACCACAAGGGTTATTTTCATGAAAATGAAAAGCTTTAATTTGTTTTAAATCTTTACACAATCCATGAAAAAATTGCTGTTTGTTGTCATTGATGGTGGAGCAGACACGCCAAATAAAGATATAAATTTCAAGACTGCATTTGAAAAAGCAAATATTCCAAACATTGACTTTTTGGCTAGAAATGGGTTGAATGGTGTTGTGAAAGTTTTACCTATTCCGCCGGAAAGCGATGAGGCTGTTCTTTCTTTGTTAGGATATGATGTATTCAAAGTTTACACTGGAAGAGGCCCATTGGAATCTATCGGAGGGGGAGTTCCGTTTAAAGACGGAGACCTCGCGCTAAGATGCAATTTCGCCACGGTGAAAGATGATAACATCTTAAATGTGAGAGCAGGAGGCATTTCGACAAAAGAAGCAAAGGAACTCGAAACGGCAATTAACCAGTATGTTTCTCTCACTGGCGCGGAGTATGAATTCAAAGCAACTGCAGGATACAGAGGGGCTCTTGTTATCAAATCAAAAGAAAAACTTTCCCCAAAAATAAGCAACACACATCCGACTTACAAACTTCATTTCTTTGACATTACTTGGAGCAGAGACGGAACGATAAAATCAATTCCTTTAAGCGAGGCGCTCCATGAGCCAATTCTTAAACTGCAAAAGTGTGTGCCTATAGAGAATAGTAAAGATGCAATGTTCTCAGCTCGTTTGGTTAATGAGTTCATAGAAAAAAGCAGAATTGTTCTTGAAACTCATCCAATCAACAAAAAAAGAATTGAAGAGGGGAAACCTCCGGCAAATATTATTCTAGTCCGGGATGCGGGCACGAAGCTTCCAAAAGTAAGCAGGATAAATGATGAATATGGACTTCGCTGGGCGTCGTTTGTGGATATGCCAGTCGAAAGAGGAATCTCGCAAGTCGTCGGCATGGACATTATCCCTATACCTCCGTTGACAGATGATGCGAGGAGAGATATGACTATACGAGTGTTGACTTTGCTTAAAAACATTAATTTTTATGATGCCTTTTATGTTCACTTGAAGGGACCGGACGCATATTCGCACATGAGAGACATTGAGGGCAAAGTTAAATCCATTGAGACGATTGATGAGTATTTCTTTCGCCCGCTTTTGAAGAATATTGACTTGACGAACACGATAATTGTTGTCACATGTGACCACACAACCTCAACCGAAAAAGGTATACACACGGACGACCCAGTTCCAATAACCATTTTTGGGAGTGGACTCCCGCCGGATAACATCCCACATTTCACGGAGAAGGCATGTGCAAGTGGCACTTTGGGAAAAATTGTCGGAAAGAATCTGATGAACTATATTGTGAAATTAGTGAAAAAATGATAGAAGAAATTCTAAAAAAATACTGTAAAATTTTGGAGAAAAATAATAATATATTTTTAGTCGAGACTTCCCTGAAGGCAGAAGAGCTAAAGGCGAAGCTTGAAAGCGAGCTGGAAATTTATGAAGTCAAAATTTTGGAAACAAGACAAAATCAGGTGAAGTTAAAGTTTGTCAAGGACATGTTCAAAGTTTTTCAGGGAGAAATAAAAAAATACAACGACGGCGTCCCGCCCGAAGATTTAAAATACAGATGTGAAATCAGCTAAATTTCACCCTTTAGTTTCATTGCGTCTACGACTCTTTTCATTGCAATCATATATGCCGCTGTCCTGTTGTCTACTTTTTCTTTTTCGGCTATTTCCGCCATTTGCGAAAAGGCAAGAGTCAGCTTTTCATCCAGCTTCTTGTCGACGTCCTCTTCAGTCCAGTAGTCGCCGGTTCTATTCTGTATCCACTCGAAGTAACTTACAATGACTCCGCCCGCGTTGCATAAAATATCCGGAATCAAAAATTTGTCATTTTTGTACAAAATCTCGTCCGCGTCAGGAGTTGTGGGTCCGTTTGCGGCTTCCGCGATTATCTTTGCTTTTATCTCACCGGCGTTTTCCTTTGTGATTTGGTTTTCCAATGCCGCCGGAACCAATACATCGCATTCAAGTTCGAGCAACTCTTCGTTTGTAATTTCTTTTGTTCCTTCGAGTCCATTTAAAGCACCTGTTTCTTTCTTGTGCTTGAGCGCGTCCTCAACAGAAATACCATTCTGATTATAAATCCCTCCTTTTGAATCCGAGAGAGCGATTATCTTTGCGCCCATTTCCTCAAGAGATTTTGCAGCGTACATTCCGACGTTTCCGAATCCCTGTATGGCAACTTTCGCGCCGTTCAAGTCAAGCCCGATTTTCTTTGCGGCTTCCCTTATGTTTATGGCGACGCCGAACCCTGTCGCCTTTGTTCTTCCCTTGCTTCCGCCGAGTTCAAGAGGTTTCCCGGTTATGACTGCCGGAACATTTTTTCTGACAATTGTTTCGTACTCGTTGAGCATCCACGCCATTATCTGCGGATTTGTGTAAACATCTGGAGCAGGGATATCCCTGTCGGGTCCGATTATATCTGCTATTTTTCTTATGTATCCACGGCTTAATCTTTCAAGTTCTCCTTGGCTCATCTCCTTTGGGTTGCAGATTACCCCTCCCTTTGCTCCGCCGAAAGGTATGTCGGCGATGGAACATTTCCAAGTCATCCACGCGGCAAGCGCCTTTACGGTGTCTATGCTTTCTTTTGGATGGTATCTTATTCCTCCCTTTGTTGGGCCGCGAGCATTGTTATATTGAACTCTAAATCCTGTGAATATTTTTATAGAGCCGTCGTCCATTTTCACAGGAATTCTTACCTGCAAAATTTTCATGGGCTCCTTGAGAGTTTCGACTATGTCTTTGTCGAGCTTCAATTTTTCAGCTGTTTTTTCAATTTGCTTTTGTGCATTTAAGAATGGATTTTCCATTTAAAATCGCCCCCTTTTTAATAGGATAGTAAGAGTAAATAATATATATTTAAAAATATTGCTCTTTTCAGATAACGGGGTGATGATATATGTATGATATAGTTATAATTGGTGGAGGACCCGCCGGACTTTCTGCGGCGATATACGCTAATAGGTACAAGATGTCAAATTTAGTCATAACAAGGGAAAGGCACGGGCTCTTGGCATTGACTCATTTGGTTGAGAACTGGCCGGGAGAAATAAAGATTTCTGGAATGGATTTAATGGAAAAGCTTGAAAAGCACGCGGTTTCCCTAGGCACGGAAATCGTGGACGACGAAGTAGTCAAGATAGATAAGAAGGAAGATGGAACTTTTAATGTAATTACAAAAGGCGGAAAGGAATACGAGGCAAAAACAGTTTTAATAGCGATTGGTATGGAGAGGCGCAAACTCAATATACCTGGAGAGAAGGAGTATTTAAATCACGGCGTTAGTTACTGTGCAACTTGCGACGGGGCGTTGTTCACGGGCAGGACGGTTTCAGTTATCGGCGGAAGCGATGCCGCCGCAAAGGAAGCGCTTCTCTTGACGCAGTACGCTTCAAAGGTTTACATAATTTACAGGGGGGAGCAAATCCACCCAGAGCCGCTTAACATGGAAGCGGTGGCTAAGAAAATAGAAGAAGGAAAAATTGAAATTATCAACAACGCAAATGTCAAGGAAATAAAGGGAAACGGAAATGTTGTTATATCTGTAATTCTGGACAGGGAATACAACGGTTCAAATGAGCTTCCACTTCAGGGTGTTTTTGTCGAGATAGGGAGCGTTCCAAACGACACCCTTCTCAAGCCGATTGGAATTGAACTTGACGCGAAGGGGCACATAAAGATAAACAGGCGCGCCGAAACCAGCGTGGAGGGAATTTATGCAGCGGGCGACATTGTCGACGACCCGTTCCCCAAGCAGGCAATTACAGGAGCGGCGGAAGGTGCGGTGGCAGTGATGTGTGCCTTTGAGTATTTACATAAGCGCTAATTTTTTCCATTCTTTTTTTAGCAGCTGTGCGTCTCCGCCAACCATGCCGTTGTTAGGGCTTTCATTTATTATAATTCCGTCAGCCTTGAAATCCGCAAGCGCTTTAAGAAGTTCCTTGTAGTTGAAGTCTGATTCTTTCAGGTTCAGGTGATTTTTTTCTCCCTTGTCGCCGTAGTTTATTCCGGAAACGTGCATGTGCATTTTTTTCAGTCCGTTCTTGCCGAGATGCTTTTCAACCAGCGAGAGCACTTCAGAGAACTCGTCATAGGAATTGTATTTTTTTGTCCTTGCGTGCCAGTGCGCGAAGTCTATGCAGGGCATAACGTTGTCAAGCTCGGAGCTCAGCTTCAGCAGTTCCTCAACTGTCCCAAACTGGGTTTGCTTTCCCATGACTTCGGGGCGGAGCATTATGTCAATGTCATTCCTTTTCATTTTTTGCAGAATTTCTTTCAGATTTTCTTTTATTTTCAGGTAAACTTTTTCCTTGTCTTCTTTCATGTAAAATCCCGGATGGAACACGACACCGATTGCTCCCGCGAGGTGTGCAACCTTTGCCGCCTTGAAAATCCTGTTTTTGCTCGCCTCGAGCTTTGCTTTTTCATTGGAGTTCAGGTTTATGAAATAAGGCGCGTGCGCTGTTAGCGTGATTTTTTCTTTTCTTGAAACCTTTTTTGCTTCTATTGCTTTTTCTTCCTTGAGGTTGACGCCGTAAACGAACTCGAGCTCCATGGCGTCCAGCCCCATCTCTTTGACTTTTCTTATCCCGTCAAGGGTGTCTTTTGCGTTGAAGGGTATGCCCGCCGTTCCGAATTTCATGAGTAGTTTTAAATAATACTCTGTTTAATAGTTATCTGTGGGAAAGCCAATTGACAAAATAATTTCATCTTTGGAAAAACAATACATGGGATACAAGCTGCCTCCAGTTGTCAGGGGAAACCCTTCGAAGTTCAAGCTTTTGATTAGGACAATTCTTTCCGCAAGAAACACCGACGACAATGCCGTTGCCGCCGCGAAGCTGCTTTTCTCAAAATACAAGACGCCCGCGGAAATCGCCAGGGCGCCAATAAGGGAACTTGAAAAACTCGTGAAGAGGGGCGTTTTCTACAAAGTAAAGGCGAGGAACATAAAAAAGCTTTCAAAAATTCTTGTGGACAAATACAACGGGAAAGTCCCCGACTCTATAGAGGAACTTGTGAAACTTCCGGGAGTCGGCAGAAAAACCGCGAATGTCGTCTTGTCGCACGGCTTCAAGAAGGCGGAAGGAATTGCGGTGGACACTCACGTTTTCCGCGTGGTCAACAGAATAGGGATTGTCAGCGAGAGGACGCCGTTAAAGACGGAGCAGGCGCTTTTGAAGGTTGTTCCAAAAAAATACTGGCTGAACTTCAACAAGCTTTTTGTACTTCACGGGCGCAACATCTGCAAGGCAAGAAACCCGCAGTGCGAAATTTGCCCGATAAGAAGATGGTGTGATTATTACAAAAAAGAGAATTAATTATTTTTTCTTTTTCTTCCTGAGCTGTTTTTTCAGCTCTTCGACTTCGTTTCTCAGGACATTGACTTCCGCCGTTATGTCGTCGATGCTCCTGCTTAGCGCGCCAACCATTTTTTCAAGCATTTTTATTTTTTCATTGTCTTTCCCGAACATTTTCAACACCAATTAACGAAGTTTTTATCTACACTTTTCTCAATGTATATTATATCTGATGTCATGTTTATATTTGTTGCCTTAATCTGCGGAAGATAAAGCTCAATTTTAATCACTTCGTCGCCGGATAGTTTAAACTCCCAGTTGAAATCTCCGAATGTAGAATTTAAATCACCCTCAACGCAGTTTTCCAAATCCGTTTTGTTGCAGGGATAGGGAAAATCCTGCGAGCACTTGTATGTCGCCGCCTCGGCAAAGGTTTCCATAACAAGCTGCTTTTTTTGTATGTCAAAATTTCCTTTTTCTATTGAAGACACCTCTTTGATACTGTAAGCCATTTTGTTATCGATGCTTGACGCGTAATATGAAAATGCTATTGCTATGAAAAACAATGCGATGAACACTACTGGACTTACCATAAATCCTTTCTTAGTCACACTTGTCCACCTCCATCGAGTCCGGCCAGACGCCCAGAGTGACTAAAATATAATTGTAATTGCATCCGCTTGGCAGGGACAAGTTAACTGTGGCTATGTTAACTTTGTCCGTCTTTACACAGCAACCATACTCCTGTGACACATAATCATCGCACACGGCAGTCGCGTGCGCAGTTTTGCCGTTTGGATAAGCAATAAAAATGTAATGATAATTTGGTTTGTTCAAAGCGGTTATTGTGGATTTGATGTTTTCTTCCGTGCTTATATCCTTACCACAGTAACTCATTTCAATTGAAGATGCGATTGTTGTATTATCCTCTAGCTTGTACTCCAATGTCGAAATCAAAAGTTTTTGCGTGAATGCACTTTGAGAGCGGAGCGACGCCGTATTTATTGATTGCTGGTTTAGGTGCTGGCTTAGGAAAACCGCAAATATGCTTACAATAAGGACTAACAAAATCAAGTCAATTAGCACTCCCTGTGATTTTTTACTTTCCAACAATTATACTCACCTTTGCAAGAGAAACATTTTCTCCTTTGATTATTAATGTGGGTAAGGAATTTACTACGACTTTATCGGCGCCGTCAACATTTCCCCAGCACCACCACCTCCCAGTTTCCAAATTAGTTATATTTATCTTGACTTTGTAGTTGGAAGTTATGTTCAGCTCCGAAATTTTTCCGCATCCCCAGTGGTTTTCCGGAAGCGCAATTCCGTTTTTATAATGAAATTCATCATTTATCACATACTCTCCAACATTAAGGGAGGTTTGGGACATCTTCACTATATCCATCCGTTCTGAGAACTGTATGAATAACGAGAAAACAAAGAGCAGTGTCACTGTTAAAATTATTGACAAAGGAATTAAAACAGCAATATTTTCCCCTACTGGCATTTTTTAATCACCATTTCTCCGTCATGTTTTGTCACATTCAAACATTTGACAGAAATATCATTGTCGGATGCAGTCGCGTTTATCGGAAACAACAGTCCTTTCGTTATGTGTCTTCCATCATGATAAAGTGTAAGCGAGTGATTTCCAAAAGAAATTGTATACTCACTGTCGCTTGTATATATCTTCCAAACATTAAATTCAGATGCGGATACCATATCTATTACGTTAGCAATCCCTTCCGCTTCTTTAGCCGTGCTGTCTGTTTGTTGGATGTCTTTCTCGATTATCAAAACAAAGAACAATGCAGACGCGACGATTATTGCAAATATGATTAATGTAAATTTGGAGAATACAAAACTAACTACTCCCTTCTTATTTGAAGAAAATTTCAAGTGGTTCATTTTCCCCAGTTGGATTTCCATAGTATATCACAATTTGATATTCTCCACTTTTTAGGGTTAGGTTTTCTTTGAAATTTCCATATTTGTCTGTCAAGTTTACAATGTTAAATCCAAGAGAGTTGTTTAGATTTAAGTTTGGTCCGTGTATTAATGCCCTATCATCGCCCGATAAAAAAGTGATGTTGTATCCTTGCGGGACTTTTAAGTGGACTCTTGTGAATGAGCCCTCATCCGATGTTGCCCGCATGTTTTTAATAGTGTTTATCATATTTGTATAACTGTTTGTGAACTCGCGCCTGTGCGAGAATTCCGAAAAAGCATCTACTTGATAAAACCCTATTGTGAGCACGAACGCCGCTATCAAAAGCGACAAAAATAAAAAAAACGGAAAGGATTCAACACCTTTTTTTGACATCATTGACATGTCACTGTTTCTTCAACTGCGTAATTTTCAGCATTTGCCTTGTCTTTAGCCCAAATCACAACAATGTCTCCTGATTGTATGTCATATGTTTTTGTAACACTTGATGCATCTGTGAAATTATATATCCCATCCCATGTGTTGTCATCTGTTGATTTTATCTTTAAATCCGCAAGTCCGTTGAAGTCATTTGTCGAATTTTTCAACTCTACTTTTACCCATTCAACACCGCAGTCATCAGTTACCTTTACTGAAGTGATATTGACAATATCTGTTGTTGCATTACAATTAACATTCCAGTCGCTTATAACAGGTGCTTCCTCATCAAGCTCGCATGTCGTCTTTTGTGCCAAAGTGTCATTTATCTTTGTAGCTGTGTTTATCGTTCCGCTTTTTAAAATTCCAGTAAACTGCAATGCTATACCAATTACAAGTGCTGCCACAAGGGCAATTATGATATACCTTAAAGGTAATGCTTCTACACCCCTTTTGTTCAATCTCATCTTAAAACCTCCTTATTCTTTAAAATTATATTTGACTTATAAACTTTTATGCCCCCAATACAATTCTACTACCTATCAATGTCAGTGTGAAGATGAAAAGAGCAATTGGAACATTTTGTGCCAATTCTGTTTTTAACATAACTTCATCTTTCCCATATTCCAATAAAGACACATATCTGATTAATAACCACGCTAGTAAAATCATGTATATGCCTGAAATTAACTGCAGTATTTCGACGCTGAAATTTGGGGTTGTCAAAAAGGACAGATTCAAATACCCCATCCCATTTAATCCTTCATTTACGCTTTTCAATCCATTTTGTATTAGCTGTTGTAATGTGATAACTAATCCTGTTATCATGGGAGCAAATATGCTTGCTGTTGTTCTCATCATTGACAATGCGTTCTTTAGGGTGGATTTTAGCTTTTCTTCTGTTCTGTTAAGTTGGTCATAATGGTTCGAAATTGTGAAAAGCATTTGGGCACTATTGCTGACTCCTTTCTTAAGAGAAGTCAAGAAAACCCTGAACATGAGTTTTACATTTTTTGAGTACACGTTATTTAGTGTGCCATACTCTTCGTCAAACAATGCTTTTTCAAGAGTTGTGTGCCTGCTTCTGAGTGTATTGTATGTCTTTTTCATTAACTTACCAAATTCTGTATTTGGCATGCTTTCCCCCACAAATTTAATTGCTTCTTCAGGGGAGCGCCCCTCATCTATTCTGCTTGCCAACTGGTAGAATCCATCCACTGCCTCAATTTCAAGGCGTTTTATTTTTTTTCTGATTTCCTTTTTATACCATGATGTTCCATAGGAATAAACTGCAATTACAATTCCAAATGCCCAAATTAAGGTAAGAGTATTGAAACTGTTTAATATGTTTGTGAAGGTGTTGGGTATTAATTTTACGAAAGATGTTTCACTTAATAAGTAAAATATTCCCGGAAAGCCTATCACAAGGAAGGTTAGAATCAAGTATGGCAGTGCCGGAAATTCAATATCTCTTTTACCTACTTTTATCTTCAAGTGATTTGCTTTGGGGTAAATGCTTAAATCTTTCGGCAATTTTATGCTCGCAAATGATGGTGGTCTCTTAGAAATTATCTTGTTTGAGTAAAAATAAATTACAACAATGGAAACAGTTAATATTAAAAACATCTGTAGAGGGGATGAAAACTCTCCTCCTAAAAATGAAAATATTGGGAGAAGTGAGATTATGACCAATGGAAGTACTGTGCCGAAACTGAAAAGGAATAATGTGGGCAAATAAAGATTATTAGCATATTCTTTTATTTTGTTAATTAACCCATCGAGGGAGATTTTCAGTGCTCTGTCAAGTGATTGATTTCTTTTTACCTCATTTCTTTCAGATACTGATGCAACAATCAAGTACAAACTTCTTTTTAGGTCAACTAAGTATTCCCCCCATTGTTGTGCCAGTGAGATTAATGCTTCCTTTATGCTTGTTTTTTGCCCCATCATACATTTCCATAGCACTTCTTTCAGTTCTTTTGAGATTCTTCCTTCTGAGTATTTTGTCACGAACTGCAAAGCCCTTTCCAAGTTGGGGTTTTGCTTTAGGAAGATTACAATTTGGGTTAACACCGTTGGGGCGCTTCCAATAGCATCAATTCTTTCGAGGGCGGCTTCGTTTTTCGGATATTCTGTTATAAGATATGCGAATAAGAAAGGTACTACTGCGTTTGTTGATAGAATTATTATCGAAGGAGAGAAATTAAGGAGATACACTATATTTATAAGGATGGCTATAACTGCAGTTACAATTAAAACCAATCTGCTTAGGGTTATAACCTCGTGGGGTTCTATACCCCACTTTAAGAATTTTAGGGATTTTTTTAGTTCATTTGTAACCTTTGTATCCCTATTCGCGAGCTGAGGAAATTTAATTGAGCTCCATTCGCACGCGTGGATATATATCTCTGTTAATTTTTTTTCCGACAAGTTATAGCACCCCAACTTAGAAAATAATTACTACTTTATAAAGAATACTAGAATGGGCCCGCCCAGACTCTCAAACACTCGCCAAGAGATTCTCTCTTAGCACAGGTTCTCTCTTTCAAAGAGAGAAAGTGTATTTGAACTGGGGACCTCCCGCGTGTAAGGCGGACGTCATAACCATTGTCCGCAATTTCTTTGGTGCAGCTTTCTTTCCCAAAGAAAGATGCGCTAGACCACGGGCCCACAAAAAGTAAAGAAACATTTGTTTTAAAAGGATTACGATACCGAACAAGTATTATTTATACAGGCACAGTGTATTGATTCATTATCTTCACAAAATCTTGAGTCTTTTATTGATACACACTCGCCGCAGTGTTCAAAGCAGTCAGAATCGTAGTCGCATTGTACCAATGAATATTGTGTTGTTTCATCAACTTTCATGCCGAAATTTTGGGTGTACATAAAGACAATGATTGCAATCATAAATCCAACTATAGCTATGATTATTTTGCCATGTTTTAATAAAGTATAATAAATAAACTCACTTGCTGACATTTTATTCCTTGGCGTATGCCTTAAGCATTTCTTTTATCTCAGGTTGTAACTTTTTGCTTAATTCCATTATTATATCTTTGGATTTTCCTTCAAGTTTTTTGGCGCAATCAATGCAAATGTTTTCCCTGAAGACTTCAATAGAAGGACCTCTCCACTTCATTCCGAGCTCCAAGCTGAACGCCTGTGTGCACTGCTTGCAGACATCTCTTCCACAGATTGGACACTTTCCTACTGCAAGCCTTTCTTTGCATATGTCACAAACCCTGACTGTTACTTCCACCATTATAACACCTCATTTTTATTAGTCATTAAACATTGTTCATCTTAATATTGTTTTCTAAAATGCGCCGGCCGGGATTTGAACCCGGGTCAGAGCGTTGGCAACGCCCTATCCTAACCATTGCCCACCCCTTCTCAGTTCTTTCCGTAAACGCTTTCTTTTAAGAAAGGGTTTCTAGACTACCGGCGCACTATTTTTAGAATGAGAAAGGAAATTTATAAAGGTTATGCGACCTTGCGTGTGTTTAGTTTTGTGTAGTCATCTAACTTCTCCTTGTAATCTTCAGGAATTTTGTTCTGCCTTTCAAGAACACCGAAAAGCTCGTCAATTCCTATAGCATAGTTGTATGGAAATTCAAATTCCTTGTTTCTTTCAAATCTGTCAACGATGGCAATTACACCAATCACATCTATCCCTTCAAATTTTAGCTTTTGCACTTCATCTTCAAGAGATTTTCCCGTGGTTACTACATCTTCTACAACAACGACTTTATCTCCTTTTTCTATTGGACCCTTGTATCTCAAGTTGCCTTTTTCTCTCCAGACAATCTTTTTTTCTTCAGATGGTATATAATTTATTTGTCTTGTCATCTCCCTTGCGAGCATTGTTGTCCCGGAGGGAACGCCAACGAAGTAATCAGGCTTGAATCCGCTGTGAGTTGAGAACCCGCGCATCTGTTCCGCCAAGAATTTTAGTTTTGATTCGTATGCTGTTAGCGGGTCAATGTCAATTTTGTATGGGCTAACTCTTCCGCTTGCCAATTTGAACCAATCAAATTCAACACAATCTAAAATTTCAAACAACAATTTTTCTTTCTCAAACATTTTTGACACTTCACATCTTTAATGATATAATATCCTAGTTCCTGACCTTTTTGGTTGTTCGAATTCCCAGATATGATTCATATAAATTCCTATCCAATCAAAAGGAAATTTGTCATCTAGTGTGTAAATTCCGATTGCGTTATCTTCCTTTACTTTTTGTGTAAGTTCTTCAATGAGATTTTCATCTATTTTCCCTGCAAGTTTTTCAAGTGGGATAGATTCATCTGTTTTGGATCCATTTATTTTGTATGAATCTGAAAATACAATTCTATACGGCTTACCAGATTGAGAAGTTATCTCTTTTAATTCTTTTATGACATTCTTATCTGTAGTTATACATGAAAATTGATTGTAACTCTCTTGAAGTTCCCTTATTGGTTTTCTTATTAATTCCTCCTTAGGGTCGTCAGTAATCCAAATTGCAAGCTCTCCAGCTTTTAGTCCTTTCTCCAGAAATTCCATTGCAACTTCATAAGACGCACTCGTATAATACTCTGGAGTTCTTAAAAGGACATTTGTGCCCCTACCGCATTCATTAGTAATCCAATCATCTTTATTTGCATCATCCATAAAATCACCCCTAGCTAGTGAGGATATAATTTAATTTAAATATTACTATTTTGAGGTATTTGATTAACTTTTTAAACTTCAATAATTCATATTCCATTATGGTTCTCGCAAGATTAACGGAAGCGCAGAAAAAGCTTTTCATTAGGCAGCACTATGGACTGGCTGGAAATCATTCTGCCGTAAAACTTTGCGGATGGACAAAAAATTCCCTTCACAATAGAGGTGTTTGCTACAAGCAGAAATTTTATGGGATAGAATCCCACAGGTGTCTTCAATGTACACCTGTTATTAATTGGTGCACCCAAAATTGCGATTTTTGCTGGCGTCTTGGGAGATATCAAAACCCTGAATTAGAAGGATGGGACGAACCGAAGTTCATTGTTGATGAAATGATTAAGGCGCAGAGAAAACTGCTTTCTGGATTTCCCGGAGCGGATGTCAACATGAAAAAGTGGGAAGAAGCACAAAATCCAACACAAGTCGCTATTTCTCTTGCCGGCGAGCCAACAATATACCCAAGGTTAGGCGAACTGATAGCAGAATTTCATAGAAGAGGTATGACAACTTTTCTTGTGACAAATGGAACTCTTCCTGAAAGACTTGAAAAGCTGAATCCTTTGCCGACTCAGCTTTATGTGACACTTGCAGCGCCCGATAAGGAGACATGTTTAAATCTATGCCATCCAAACTTTTCGGACGGATGGGAAAGGCTTATGAAAACACTGGAGCTTCTGCCGAAATTAAACACGCGAAAGGTTATTCGTCTTACTCTTGTTAAAGGAATTAATATGAAAAATCCTGAAAAATATGCGGAATTAATCAAAAAGGCGAAGCCAGATTTTGTAGAAGCTAAGGGGTATATGTCAGTTGGCTCTGCAAGAAAGAGATTGGGATTGGAATACATGCCCACCCACGAAGAAATTGTTGAATTTGCCAATGAAATAAGCAAACATCTTGGAATGCCTGTTGTGGACGAACACAAGCCAAGTAGAGTTGTTTTGTTAAGCAATTTGCCAGAAGAAAAACGTAAAGTCACAAATTAAGTTTAATCTTTATTGGTTACAGCTTCTTTCTTTTCCTTAAGACGTTCGACTTTTCTAACTTCTAAGAACCTTAATGGATACGTCTTGCTTATCTTCTTTTGTATCTCTCTTTGTAATTTCCCTATCGAAAGCGCTGCAATTAAACCATCAAAATCATACTGCTTTACTGTGTTTTCTATTTCAGTTCTTATATCATTTATAACACTAGCTCTTTGAGATGACTTTGTTTTGTGAAGAGTGACAGCTACAACTTTAATCCTATATTTTTTTCCATCTTTTAGAGGTATATTCTTCACTACATCAACTTTTGTAGTGCGTCTTCGTACAACTCTCTGCAAGTACGGCTTTGAGAGTTCATAAGAAACAATTGTTGTGTAAGCATGTTCCCCTGTTACCTTTTCAATTTTTAGTTTTACATAGATATTGTGTCGTGTTATGTCGCCACTAATTTCAGAAAATGGAAATTTTATAGTTCTGCCGAGCACGGCTTGTTCATCTTTTGCTATTGTTTCTCCAATCTCTTTTTCGTTAAAAATTTTTGGAGCATGTATCTTAAACCAAGTCTTTCCCTTTTTCATTTTTCTTTTTGTTGGTGCCCTCTTTGCCATTTATCATCACTTTAGTAACAAGTTTATTTTATCCCTCGAATATTTCCATTCTTTCGGGAGTCTTCCTGAATTTTTGTAATATTTTACAAGTCTTCTTATTTTTGATTCTGTCAATTGAAGCCCCCTTTTTGCAGTTTTATCTTTTCTATTCTTTTCGAGATGTTTCATAACTGCAATTACTCTTGTCATTAAATTCCTCAAGTCTTCGGGAACATTTGAAATTAAATTGTTTCCCTCTAAAATTTTATTTATTTTTTTGTTAGTTATAATTTTTACATTTGGGATACCATAAGAATCTCTTAAAATTATGCCTATCTCTGAAGTGCTCTTTCCTTCTTTTGATAGCTTTACCACAAGTTTTTCAACTTCATCCGATTTATATTTTACCCATCTTGGAGCGACCTTGCTAACCGAATTTGTTGAACCACTTTTCCCTCTTTTTCTTGAATGCATTCTTGCCATTTAATCCACCCGATCATGTTTCGCATACACGGAACATGTCTTGTTAGATAATATCTGCAACTTTGTTTTCTTTTTAAAGCTTTTGATTTTTATATTTGCATTTAGTAGTACTCTAACTCAATATATTGTTATACCATATATTGGGCATAACAATTTATATACCACTTATGATTTAGAAAATTCTATGGCAAATAAGTTTTGGACATTGATGATTGTATTCATAATATCAATTGGAATCGCGAATGCGGACTGGACAATGTTTGGCGGAAGCGAAAATAGAACTTTCATAGTTGGACAAAATGGGAGATTATTTGATTTGGAACAAATAAGTAATATCTCATTGGGATGTCCAATCCAATCATCTCCAGTAATAACAAATGTTACTGGGACTCCAATAGCAGTTGTAAATACTAACTGTGGCAGTGGGAAAATTTTTGCGATAAACTTAAGTGATAATTCCATTTTGTGGAGTAAAGATTTATTGAATTATTCAATGTCTCAGCCGGTGTTTTATGATGAGCTAGTTTTTATAGGAAATGACGCGACACTTAATTGGACAACAGGCGATTTATTATCACCGGCTCATTTTTATGCTTTTGATATAAATGATGGGCAAATTGTTTGGGAGAAAACATTTAACAGTTCGATTGACACATCTCCGTTAATTTTGGATGGTGTTTTGTATTTTGGTTTGGATGGTGCAGATTCTCCATTTCTTGTTTTGAATGCGACAACTGGTGAGAATTTGACTGGTGGTAAGATTATTTATAATAACACTAAACACTTCTTGCCCGGTGCTGTTATGTCTCCGTTTGCCAAGATTGGCGAGAACATTGTTGTGGGAGTAACGGATTCAAATTGGGGAAACAATGGGTGGTTGTATTTAATTAACAAGAGCGGTTATGTCGTGAAAAATATCACAGTGGATGGTTATGTCAAGGCAGCTCCAGCGGTTTATGATAATAAAATATTTTTAGGAACCGGCAAAGGATTGAAAGTTTATGACGGCAATTTAAATATTATCGCCAGTTATTCTACTGAACCAATACAGATGGGTATTGATGTTAATGACTTTGACGGAGATGGAAACACTGACATCTTATTTGGTGTTGGGGATTGGAACAACAACCAAGAGAAAAAAGTGTATCTGCTTGAGCTTAATGGCTCAACTTTGGAAAAAATAAGAGAATTTGCAGCTGATAGCTATGTTGCTTCTGTCCCGATGGTAATGGACATTGACAATGATGGGCGTCTTGAGGTTTTGTTTGAGGACCATGACAATAAATCTTACCTTTACAATTACAGTGATGGCAATTTAATTAAACAGTTTGATATAAAAGGGACATCAGCGCCAGTTTTTTACGATGCTCTTGGAGATGGTGTTGGAGAAGTGCTGGAAGGTTCCACTGATGGCAATTTCTATATTTTGGGGATGACATATCATAATGCGAATGTTTCAGTTTTGATTGTCTACCCAAATGGAAGTTCAATATCTAAAGGTTCAAATAACATAGTGTTGGATGACGGAAAGACAGCGTTACAAGGTGCAGGATTTAGTATAAACGGTTCATTTGACAGCAATTGGGGTTTCATGTTGAGTTGTATTGATGGATACTGCGCTGGTAAAAATTTGTCTTATTGGTCATTTTACATACAGCGTAGCGGAGATTCCAATTTTTCGTTTTCACCCGTTGGGTTAGGTCCTGGTGGAAGTTTGAATAGTTTCTGTTGGGATAGAAATTTAAGTGATTACAATGGGTATTACTGTTCTCACGACAATGACACTATTAAAATAGTTGCAGTAAGCAACCCTGACTTTGCAATTTCACATGTCACGAATGTATCTGAATTAAAGAGCGGAGATTGTGTTGAAATAAATGCAACTGTAATCAACAACGGCTTTTCTTCCGGGAACGCGACTGTCGGATTATATAATGGAAACACTCTTGTTGATGAGGAAAACGTTACCGACCTTGATGTCGGAAACTCAACTAATTTGACTTTTGTCAGCTGTGTTGACAAGAATACAACACTAGTGTTGAAATTGAGTGCATCATATTTATGGTCACCACTCCAAGACCCAATTTCACTTACGATTAGATACTGTGGAGATGGCGTTTGTAGTTCGTGGGAAAATTCCACCTCTTGCGCTTCAGATTGCTCGAGTGGAGATGATGGGGAAACCACTACTAGCGGCGGAGCGCCGTTGAATAATACATTCTCAGATATATATTCAAATACAATATTCAATCCTGGGGAGAAAGTAAAATTCAATATCTCAAGGGATGATTTGGAGATAAAAGGGTTGGAGATTAAGCTTAGCAGTAATGTTACAAAATTTACGATTAAGATAAATAAGACAAATGAAACAATCGCTGAATTTGACGGCAAGGTATATCAGTCAGTTGAGTTTAGCCTTGATGGGATTACAGATGCAACTGTGAGTGGTGCAAATGTAACATTTGAAGTTTCTAAAAATTGGCTTGATAGCAACAATGTTTCCTATGGGAATATTAGGTTGTTTAGATATCATGGTGGAAAATGGAATGCACTTAACACTTCATTTTTGAGGCGAGATGGAGATGAGTATTATTACAAATCATTTACACCTGGATTTTCAGAATTTGTAATCGGTGCAGCAGAAATTAAAAATCAATCAAACATTACGCATACAAATACCACAAATTTAGTTGATATCGGAGTTCAGCCAGCAGATAACACAACTACAGAGCAATCCACTAATGATAATTTAGAGATAGTTGCTGGAGTAATCATACTAATTGCTGTTGTTTTATTTATATTCTTTTATGCGCCTAAAATAAAACTTCCAAAAGTCGTTTTCCCAAAACCATCAACTGAGCATAAGAAAAATTCAGATGAATCCGGAACATCGACGAATGAAGCAAAGACAGGTACCATTGGGGACATAGACAAATTTTTAGATGAAGAGTTCAAAATTTAATCTCTTTTTGAATATCTTCCCCTTTTTTCTATTTCATTTAGCCTCCTTAAAATTTTTTCTTTTTGAGATGGATTGTAATTTTTTATTATTTCGCTAAATGCCTTTTCGCTGATTTTGTTGTGCTTTGCAACGAGAGCCTCCTTGAGTAAGTGCAGGTCAACCGCGAAGTCCTCGACTTTCTTTGAGAACTTACCAAGCCCAAAATCTATGAAGTAAAGCGTTTCATTTCTTAGAATCATATTTGAAGTTGTCAAGTCGCCGTGGACAATCCCCTTTTCGTGAAGTTTTGTTATAAATTCTCCAATTTCACTGCACACTTTTTTGAAAGTGGTTTTATCCAGTTTGTCAAATACATCCCTCAATGTGTTCCCATCTATAAATTCCATGATAATTTTTGCTTCTTTAATATCCTTTTCAATGACGGCAGGTACGTTTATTCCGTTTCTTTTGGCTTCAGTAAGCAGTCGTACTTCTCTGTTTGTTCTTTCTCTCCGCAGTTTTTCGTCAATTTCTTTTATTCTGTAACCCTTCTTGATTCTCTTTTTTATGAGTTTATTGCCATTTTTGTACAAAATTGCTTCCGCGCCCTTGGATATATAATTCATTTCTTCACCTATGACGTGTGGAATTCAACTATGTCCCCATCTTCAAGAACAAAGTTTAATCCCACTTTTCTTTCCTTTACCTTCGCTTTTTTTCTGAAAACTTTCGCGTACTTGAATTTTTTGATAAAATCTTTATGAATTGTCTTCCCGACTTTTTCTATTGTGGAACCTTTCTTTAGTGCGACAGGTCTTTTTTCAGGTGGTTTCCCCGGCTCTTTCGTGTAAACTTTTATCATCTTCAGTTTTTTCCATATATCCTCCTTTAGTTTTTTGAGGTTTTTTGAGTTCGCAACGATGTAATCAACATGAAGTGGGACTTCTTTTTTTATGAACTCCAAATCCTTGTCCGTGCTGATAAGTATGCACGCCAAGTCGGAGTTGGATATTAACCCTCTCTCCTCACCGCGCTTCTTGTAAAATCCTGGGTAAACTGATGGAATTTCAATTAGTTGTATCTGTACCCCATCTATATCGAGCATCCCGACTTCAGGGGATGCGGTTTCGAAAGGCAAGTCGGTTGATGCAATATTTTTGTTGCATAGTTTGTTTAATATATACGACTTTCCGGAGTTTGGCAGCCCAATTAGGCAAACCTGCGCAGCACCTTCTTTTTTGATTCCTTTTCGTCTGCTCCCTTTCTTCCTTTTCGCCTCGCGTTCGGCTTCCTTTTTTAAACGCGATATCTTTAGGCGTATTTCTCCGATTACTTTCTGCGTGCCCTTATGTTTTGGAATTACAGAAAGCATCTTTTCAAGAAGCTTGAGCTTGTCTTCGCGTCTTGTGGTTCCGCCGTATTCCTCTTCCAGTTTATAATATTCAATAGGTAAATTTGCAGGCATAACTAGTAGAAGTTATCTTTCTTTTAAGTTTTTATTGTTTCATATATTGAGTTTTTTCTTGAGCTTGCTCAAAGGAAGAGTGTTGATTATGTTGTTCTTTTCGCACCAAGCCCGCCTTGCGGTATAAACTCCCAGTTTAAGAAACTTCAAATGCTCTTTCGAGTGGGAATCCGTTCCTATCGACAGCATGACTCCTGCTTCCTTTGCAGCTCGTGCGTGGACGTCGTTTAAGTCCATCCTTGTCGGGAATGCGTTTATCTCAAGGGCGACGTTGTTCCTCAAAGCCGCTTCGAATATTTTATCCCGGTCAAGTTCGTACCCCTGTCTCATGTTGATAATTCTCCCCGTTGGATGTGCTATTATGTTGACGTATCCGCTTTCAATGGCGGATATCATTCTTTTTGTCTGCTCTTTTTTGCTTCTTTTTAATCCAACGTGTATTGCCCCGAGGACTATATCAAGTTCGCTGAGCATTTTTTTGCTTGCCGCGAGAGTGCCGTCAAGCTTTATGTCCACTTCCGCGCCCTGCAGGATTTTGAAATTTTTCAGCTTCGCGTTTGCCGCATTAATTTCTTTTCTCTGCTTCTTGATTGCTTTCAGCGTCATACTGTTTGCAATTTTAAGTCCTATATGGTCTGTTATTGCAATATACTTCAGTCTGTTTCTTTTTGAGGTTAAGCCCATCTCGTAAACGCTGTTGGCGCCGTCGCTGTAGGTGGTGTGCATCTGGAGATCTGCGCGCATGTCTTTAAGTTCCACCAGTTTGGGGAGTTTGTGCTTTTGCGCCGCCTCTATCTCTCCTCTATTCTCCCTTAATTCATATGGAATCCAGTCCATCCCGAGTTTTTTGTAAATTGTTTCTTCCTTTGCCCCCGCTACCCTTTTGTTTCCCTTGAAAAGCCCGTACTCGCTTAATTTGTATCCTTTTGATATTGCAATTTTTCTGACTGCGATGTTGTGTTCCTTTGAGCCAATAAAATACTGAACGGCGGAGCCGAAGCTTTTTGAATCAACAACCCTCAAGTCCACTTGAATGTCGCCATACACAATAGTGGATTTCGTAGGCCCCTTTACAACGATTCTTTTGACGTTTTCCATTGATGTGAAAATGTCCATGACTTTTTTCGGGGATTTTGTCGTTGCAAGAATGTCCAAGTCGCCGACAGTTTCTTTTCTTCTTGCCGTCGAGCCACAAAGCTGAATTTGGTTTATCTCTTTAAGTGTTTTTAAGTTTGAAATTATTTCTTCGGCTATGGGGAGCGCGTATCCGAGGGGTTTTCGCCCCCCTGATTTTTTAGCGAATTCTAGTGATTTTAAGATGTTTTCTTCGGACTTTTCTCCAAATCGCGGTAGACTTCTAAGCTTTCCTGACTTCACAGCTTTTTCCAAGTCCTTCAAATTTTTGACTTTTAATTTTTGGTAAAGAATTTTTATTGTCTTTGGGCCAATTCCCTCTATGCTCATCAGCCCCTCGACATCAATGGGGATACTTTTTTTCAGCTCATTGTATTTTTTTATTTTTCCCGTAAGCAAATACTCCTCGATTTTTTTAGCTATATCTTCCCCGACCCCTGGAATTTTTTTGAGTCCATTCATTCCTTCTTTCTTGTAGATTCTTTCAATGTCTTCCGACATAGATTCTATTGAGCGCGCCGCTTTCCTGTAAGCATTCGGCTTCCACGCGACGTTTTTTATCTCGAGAATATCTGCCATCGCGTAAAATATGTTCGCAATCTCCTGGTTTTTCATGCTTTTTCAAGGCGCTTCAAGAATTAAATATTTTCTAAATCGCTTTTGTTTAATTGTTATAATATGAACGTCTTCTTTCAAGTTCTCTTTCTACATCTCTTTCAATACCCTCTGGTTTTATCATTTGGAGCCCCCACAGTTCTTTAGGCGCATACAACTTTCTTCTTAAGGATTCAATCGATGATTTGAATGTGTCATTTTGGATTTTGTAGGAATGTATGAATTCTTCTGGGGTCACACCATATTTTTTTAGATTCTCTGCGAAGTTGTTTAATTCTTTGCTGAATTCTTCGTTTGGTTCGACAGCAAATCCTATCGTTCGTATAGCCTTTCTTAAGTCCTCATCTTCTTTTTCTGAGAGTTCTCTCATCCGATACTCGCCGGTCTTTAAGAAAGTATACATCATGTATTTTTTTGCAGCGTGCATGTCATCAAATACAAACTCCTTCCTCTTTACTTCTTTGGCGCCAATCACATATCTCCAAACTGCTGCATTGTCTTCCCGTAAGTAGTTGTAATGAATACTATACTCAAAATTTTTTTCTTTAAGGTCATAAATTATCCCAATGTGTATCCCATAATTTGCCTGCATATATAAACGCACTTTCTCATTTTTTATCATCTTATACCAGCGGTCGTGTGAAGGTCTGTCCTCCAGCATCCACTCGAGCCCTATATCCCTAACATGATTGTTGATAATTTCTATTATTTCCTTTGCTTCCTCTTCACTTAGCATGATATCCCCATTAAATGATTTTTAAGATTTTATTTGTCTTCGAGAATCATCTTCTTTAGCTTCTTTTTGAGCCTTTCGTATTTTTTATGTTGTTTTGTGTGATAATCTCTAATTTGTTCTTCTAATACCTCATAATTCCTATAATCATATCTTATCACTCTTGCTGCGTGTAGGGCACTCTTTTTAGGCTCCTTAGATGAGAATGTTGGGTACAAGTCAATAAATTTCCGAAATTCTTTAGATGACAAAATTCTTTTGTAATCTTCTCTTGTAAGCGATTGTAGTTTCCTAACAAGGTTTTCATCCTGCGTCTCAATTTTCGGGACTCCAATCCTCTCGTCTTTCATTGGTACCCCTTTGGCATCAACTATGTCTGCAAAGGCCATTAAGTGATCTTGTATCGGCACTGGAATTATAAAAGAGTGTTCAATCCCATTTTCTTCCGGATAAATCTTTAGCTCATTTCCAGAATATAAATCACGCCAAATTAATACATCATCTTCAACAAATACCACGGAGTAATCTCCTCCCAATATGTCGGTCCATTCATTTTTTGAAACATACACTTCGATGTATACATTTGTTATAGCTTTAATACCCGCTCTAGCTAATTCTATTTCAGCAGGTAATGTGTTTATCTTATATTTAAGCTTTTCAAATCTTTCTGAAATTTTTGTAACTAAAGAAGTTGCTTCTTCATCAGTATATAAAAGGTTCATCATTCTTAGTAATCCCTCCGCCTGTGATAATTTATCGACTCCTTGTTCTTCTATTATTTCTACCTTATCCAGGAAATCTTTAGTTAACTCTGGCATTTCAACAGTTAATACATCAGGATATAATTCATCATCATGTTTGTGTTCATATATGCGACTGTTGATTATATCTGCATATCTACGAAGTTTGTCTAGCTCTTCTTTGTTTGTTAATATCTCTAAGGGAGAAGGAGTTTTATTATATGCTATTAAGAAAGAAGCTCTCTCACTAATTTCTCTTTCTAATTCTGATTCTGACATAGATGAAAGTGGTTTTGATTCCATTTTTGCACTTCCTTATGCACTATCTCCGATTGAATAAATTCTTTCCCTTAATTCTAAAATCAAATTTTTATACATTTGATGTTGTTTCTTAAAGTCATCCTTTATTTCATTAGTCAATTCATTTATATCTACTTTATATATACC
>WALP01000010.1 GCA_015522785.1 Candidatus Parvarchaeota archaeon | reverse complement strand
ACAGTTGCAGATTCGGCATATAAATATACCGGAACGCTGAGCGCACCCGCAATCTCTGCGCCAACTTCCCTGCTTATCTCGATACAATCCTTCATAGTTACATTCTTAATTGGAATAAAAGGTATAACGTCTACTGCACCCATTCTTGGGTGGGTGCCATGGTGTTTTGTTAGGTCAATAAGGCGCACTGCGTCTCTTGCAAGCTGTAATGCGCCTGCCTTAACAGTTTCCTTGTCGCCTACAAATGTAATAACTGAACGGTTATGGTCGGGATCAGACGAATAATCAAGAATTTTAATACCTGTTTTTTGGAGATTTTGGACAATCTCTTCGACTATTTCAGCCCTTCTGCCTTCGCTAATGTTAGGAACGCATTCTATTATTTCTTTCATATGCACCTCTCATTCCAGAAGTATTGTAACATTTTAAATATGAGTTGTCAACACCTATAAGCAAAAATGCAAATTAAAATGAGCATTTATTTTACGGATGCCTGTTCTAGATGTAATGTGCCGTGTTGCCTCATTTAATTTCCTATACAAAATATCATTTGTTTACCTCATTAAAATTATATACGAAATCATTCTGTTCCATAATGCATAGCACCTGTTGTATCCCGTAAGCTTAACAAACTCATCCAATATCTTTCCTTTTTCTTTCTTCTTTACTTTCTTATACCTCTTTGATGCTTCTTTTACTACTGCTCTTTTTTCTTTTAAACTTAAGCCCATAAAATCACCCCTCTGATAAACATCCAAAATTTCATTTAATTTCATTTTATCCTGCTTCCCTCATTCTATAATTTTTGAATAGATTTTAATGAACCAGCGATACAATTTCATATAGATTTTTTGTGAGGCAATTCGAAGACTTGACAAATTTTTAAAATGTGTATAATTATAAATTAAATATGAATAAATATACTAAAAAAGAAAGGGTAAAAATAATAAAGAAAATACTGAGTGACAGGGAAATAAAAAGTCAGCTTGAGTTGCTTGGGTTCCTCAAAAAAAGGGGATTTCCTGTTACGCAGGCAACAATTGCAAGAGACCTGGAGGAAATTGGGGTAATAAAAGTAAGGAAAGGAGGAAGAGTATTTTATCAATTGCCAAAAGAAGAGAACGAGGGTCTCGAAAGAAAGCTTAGAGTATCCTTTCAAAATTTCGTTGTTGGTTTGAACTATACTGATAACTTACTGCTTCTAAAAACAATACCGGGCAATGCAAGCGGCATAGCAAGCGTTATCGATAAGTTAGAGTTAAATGGAATTACCGGCACTGTTGCAGGGGATGATACGGTGCTTATCGTTACAGCTAAAAAGAAAACTGACAAAGTACTGAACTTTCTAAAAGAATTAATGAAATAAATCTACAGATAATTTAAGGAGGACTTATGAAAAAAGTTGTGCTTGCTTACAGTGGTGGGCTTGATACATCCGTAATTTTAAAATGGTTAGTCAACAAAGGTTACGAAGTAATCGCATTTGTTGCAAATGTCGGGCAAAAGGATGACTTTGATGCAATAAAAGAAAAAGCTCTAAAAACAGGTGCATCAAAAGTTTACGTCGAAGACCTCAGAAAGAGGTTTGTAACTGAGTTTATATTCCCCGCTCTTATGGGAAATGCAATTTATGAAGGAAGATATCTGCTTGGTACGGCCCTTGCAAGGCCGCTTATAGCCCAAAAACAGATAGAGATAGCAGAGAAGGAAGGGGCGAAATATGTAGCACATGGAGCAACGGGTAAAGGCAATGATCAGGTAAGATTTGAACTATCCTATTATGCTTTAAATCCTGAGATAAATGTTATTTCTCCATGGAAAGACAAAGAATTTTTGAAGGACTTTGAGGGACGAACAGACCTCATTAACTATGCAAAAGAAAACGGAATAATAGTAAGTGCAACAACGAAGCGGCCTTTCAGTGAAGATGAGAACCTTATGCACATAAGCCACGAGGCAGGGGTACTTGAAGATCCTCTTTTAGGTCCCAAGGAATATATTTTTACGCGTTCAAAATCACCGAAAGATGCACCTGACAAAGAAACAGTTGTTGAAATCTATTTTAAGGACGGTATTCCGATAAAAGCAGTAAACGTAGATGATGATACAGAGGAAACTGACCCACTAAAATTATTCTTATGCCTCAACAAAGTTGGTGCTGAAAATGGCGTTGGAAGGCTCGATATGGTTGAAAATAGATTTATAGGAATAAAATCAAGGGGTGTGTATGAAACTCCGGGAGCTACTGTTTTATGGATAGCTCACAGAGATCTCGAGGGCATTGCAATGGATAAAGAAGTAATGCATTTAAGAGACATTCTTTCCCCTAAATTTGCCGAGTTAATATATAATGGATTTTGGTTTTCACCCGAGATGGACTTTATGTTCTCTGCAATAGAAAAGAGTCAAGAAGCAATTGACGGCAAGGTAATAGTCTCAATCTATAAAGGTAATGCAACACCGATTGGAAGAGAATCTCCTACGTCTCTGTATAATAAGAATCTATCAAGCATGGACATTGAGGGGGGCTTTAGTGCAGAAGACTCTAGAGGATTTATTAACATAAACGCTATAAGGCTCAAGGCACATTCAATTGTTTTAAAAGAAACAAACCCTTATAAATGGAGGAAACGCCTGTATGGGAAAGCTATGGGAAAAGGGAATTAAAGCAGATGAGGATATAGTTTCTTTTACAGTCGGGAAAGATTACATTCTTGATCAGAGACTCGTAAAGTATGATTGTTATGGGTCCATAGCACATGCTGAGATGCTAAATAAGATAGGCATTCTCAGTAATAAGGAGAAGGATGCGATAGTAGGAACCTTAAATGAAATAATTAACCTTTCAGAAGAAGGTGATTTTAAAATTCTTCCTCAAGATGAAGATTGCCATACAAAGATTGAAAACTATCTTACAGAAAAACTTGGGAAAACAGGAGAGAAAATTCATACCGCGCGTTCCAGAAACGACCAGGTCGTTACAGCATTAAGATTGTACTATAAAGATGAACTGAACAAAATTAAGGAACTTGCAAAAAACTTTCTGGATTCATTAAGATCTCTATCAGATAGGTATAGGGACGTAAAAATACCTGGTTTTACCCATACGAGAAAAGCAATGGTTACAAACATTAAGGTATGGTGTGATAGTTTTATAGAAGGCCTTTTGGACGATATGGATATGGTTAATGCAGTGATCTATATGATTGACCAATCTCCCCTGGGTACAGGTGCGGGATTTGGCATTCCTGTTTTAAAGATTGACAGAAAATTTACTCAAAAGATGCTGCACTTTGAAAGAATACAAAACAACCCCATTTATGTTCAGAACAGTAGAGGAAAGTTTGAAGGGGAAATTGTATCTGTCCTTTCAATGATTTTCTTTGATATTAATAAATTTGCTTCCGATGTAATTATTCTTTCTGAAGATGATATAAAAATTATTGCTATACCTGATAAGTTTACCACGGGCAGCTCAATGATGCCCCAAAAGAAAAATCCCGATGTCTTTGAAATTGCAAGAGCAAACTATGCAAAAGTTGTTTCTTTGGAAATGAGGTTAAAAATGCTGCCTTCAAACCTTATTTCAGGATATCACAGAGATTTGCAGCTTACGAAGGAAGCCATATTTGAAGCTTTTGACATAACAGAAAACACATTAAAAACAATAAGTAAAGTGATGAAAGAACTGAAAATAAATAGGAAAAATGCTGAGAAATTTGTAACGGAAGAGCTATCTGCAACACAAAAGGCATATGAACTTGTAGAAAAAGGCATACCTTTCAGGGAAGCTTATAGGATAGTCGCTAAAAATTTATCTACACCTTCTCATAAGACACCTTCCTGAAGAAGGGTGATGTAGTGGGGGATAATAAGTAGGATTGTTAACTTTTCGTACTGAATAGAATATTACCTATCTTATACCGTGTTGCCTTATTTAATTTTCTACACGAAATATCATTTGGTTGCCTCGTTAAAATTATATACGAAATCATTCTGTTTCATAATGCATAGCACCTATTGTATCCCATAAGCTTAACAAACTCATCAAACATCTTCCTTTTCTATTTCTTCTTTACTTTCTTATACCTCTTTGATGCTTCTTTTACTACTGCTCTTTTTTCTTTTAAGCTTAGAGATAAAAAATCACCCCTCTGATAAACATCCAAAATTTCATTTAATTTCATTTTATCCTGCTTCCTTCATTCTATAATTTTTGAATAGATTTTAATGAACCAACAATATAATTT
>WALP01000009.1 GCA_015522785.1 Candidatus Parvarchaeota archaeon | reverse complement strand
GGAAGCCTCGAATTTTCCATTCGACGTTGTCTGGGTCTGAATGACTTCCGCCCCCCATGACGCCACAGCAAACAACATTATAAACATCGCCATGAATCCTACCCGTTTTTTCATCAACCTACCTCCTTCTGCTTTTTTCTCTCTTTACCAAATGTTGGCATACGTTTCAACAACGCCCTTCTACTCGTTGCAGGAACAACAAATAAAAGTTAAAAAATAAAATTTTATGTATTATACCATAATCTTTTTAATTTTTTGCATAACGGCAAAGCTGTGCGGCGCAAACGAAGCGCAGCGAAATAAAAGTCCGGGTTGATGCGGTTGTTAAAACTTAATTATCTTTTCAAGCCCTTTATCTCTAATACTCTATCATCCTGCTCAGTAAGCGTAATATCAACCTGTTTACCAGTATTGGTCCCAATAAAAGGTCTTGCAGCTGCTACAAGCACTGGAAAAACGCGTCTCAAGTCCCCACTAGGCCCTTTACTGGTTACTATAGTTTTCCAGACCTCTACAACTTTTCCAGATTGCTTATACTCCTCTAGATCAACAGCATCCAGGATGAGGAATCTAAAGAATGTGGTATAGGATCCCACGTGATATGTGTAGCCTTTAATTCCATAACTTGGTGTATATGTTGTTGTACCCTGATATGTACTGTAACTCCCATGGGATGTTATTGTGCCATACGTTGTAGAAGACGATACGCCGGTCTGCCCCCACACCGGAAGAGAGTATGAATACACATGCTCTTTTGGATCACCAATGCCATAGGATAGGAAAATGGCTATTTCTGCATCCTCGAAATTCTTGGCTTTGGTATATCCTGACAAAGTTAAAGCCTTCTCTACATATGAGGCAAACTCTTTGAACTGCAAGTCGGTTGGATCAACATCTTTAATCCCAGACAACAAGATGTAAGTCTTTTTACTGTTACCCTTGGGACTACTGATTGAGTCAACTTTGACAAAACATCTTGGCCCAATTGCGCAACTAGCCGTAAGGACGAGAGTGAAAGATAGTAAAATAAAAAATATTCTCATCTTTAACCTCCACCCATCTTTAACATCTTAATAAATATACATCCATAATATGGTTTTTTCTTAAAATGTCAAAGAGAATTAAAATTACCGAGTTTTATTATGAATTCTTCTTGCATGTTCTTAGGGGATCGAGTCTTCTACATATATTGGGAGTATAAAACCCTGCTTTTGCTGTCGGTTTGAAAAACATTGCAAAATCGAGGGGTCGTATCTTAACATTTGACATATATTGTTGTAGTTGACTTTTTTTGCAATTTGAAAGCAATTTCAACTCTTTATTTTTAAATTAACAAATAAATTATGTACATCAACTATTGTGAAAACTAAAACTGCAAACAAAGGTATTTGTAATTTGTAGAGTTTTATATAATTTAAAAAACCTGTAGTTAAGAAAGAAAATGTCAAATGTTGAGATACGACCCAGAGGTTTGATTAAGATAAATAATAAGGGTTTCATAACTGAAAACCTTATTGGTATAAGATTTTCGGTGATTAAAGACAATCTGAAACGGTGTTTTTCAACAAGTTGTTGATTTGACCGCCAAAGTTTTACGGGTCAGGTTAATTGATTTGTTATGTGATCTTCAAACATTTCATCTGCTATAATTCCTTCACAAACTTTGGTTACCGAACCTGTCATTCTGGCGAAAAAATCATTGTCTAATGTAATTTCGATTTTTCCGCCAGGCATATGCACTGTAATATTGGCATCACAAAGTCCTAATTTGAAGGAAACAGCGGCTGCGGCTGTGCTGCTACTGCCAGATGCCAATGTATACCCCGCTCCGCGCTCCCATATCTCAATTTGAATATTTGAACGATCTATCACCTGCATAAACTGAACATTCGTGCTATTTGGGAAGAGAGAATTTGTCTCTATTATAGGCCCATATTTATGAGCGATTTCAGGTGATGGGTGTTCGGAAAGAACAACACAATGAGGGTTCCCAACCGTTGCCGCACAAAATTTCAAATTATGTCCATCTATATTGATAGTTTCGTTCAGCACCTCTCTTGGTGAGCCTGTAACTGGAATAATTGTACTGTCAAAACTTACCGCTCCCATCTCGACTGTAACAATCCTACGATCCGAACTAACTTCACATGAGACAGCCCCGCCAAGGGTTTCAACAGTAAATATAGATTTATCTGTGAATGAATTATCAAGAAGTGACCGTGCAAATATACGCAAACCATTTCCGCTCTTTTCAGCTTCGCTTCCATCTGGGTTAAATATTTTCAAACCAAAATCACATGACTGGCTATTGAAAGGCCCAAGCAATATACCATCAGATCCAACCCCATAATTTCTGTGGCAGATCAAGCGGATCATATCCTGATTGATTTCTTTTTTTATATTTTCAGGGTTGATGACTATGTAGTCATTACCAAGCGCATGATATTTTATGTATTTCATTTTTTCTTCTAACGATTTATTGAACATACATTTTTATATACTATGGAATATGATTAGTCAAGTTCTCAACTTTTTTGTCAACGCCGAAAAAATATTTTTTGGTGAATCACTTAGAAAGCTTTTAAACATCTAATACATATTGCTTATACCGCTTTGCATATATTTTAACAACAGTTCTAATTCTTAATTTTGTATTGGTCGTCAACATCAATCTTGGAAGAGGTGTTTTATCTTTAATATTGTGTATTTTTTCGATTGACTGTTTGGTTGATATCTGATATATTAGATATCAGAGGTGAAAAAATGAGTGCCATACTGACAAAATCGTTGAGAGAACAGGTATATGAATACTTAAAACAAGAGATAAGCAGCAACAGAATAAAAAGGGGCGGTTTTATAG
>WALP01000008.1 GCA_015522785.1 Candidatus Parvarchaeota archaeon | reverse complement strand
GAGTTTTATAAAATAGTCAATGCCCTTCCAAACAAGTCCAAAGAGGTGCTTGATAACTATTTGGATAGCTTTTCAAAAGAGATGGATTCGGTTATTGATGAACGACAAAAGGCTCTTGAAGAAGAAAAAGAGAAGAAGCAGTTAAACGAGGAGATATTTGAAGAGATTAAGCAGTTTGATAGAAAAAAAAAGGATATAGAGCCCGAAAAGAAACTTTGTATCGAAATACTGGAGGATATACGATGATTGATGAAAAGATAAAGAAAGATGTTGATGAAGAGTTTGCAAATCTTAAAAAAGAATTACAAATTCATTTGAAGGGCGATTTTGATGTGTCTCAAACCAGGGCGTTTCTTAAAACACATATTCCAAACGAGATCACGTATAAATCCGAAGTCCTGCTGGATACACTGCTGAATTATTTGATGGAAGATGCTCGTAAACAAATAGAATCTGCCGATGCAACACTGCAAAACGCCTTTTACGATGCTGACTTTCGTAAACGAATTCATAAATGGACAAAGCAACTGGGAAACAATCTTTCTTTAGAAACGGATATCGTAAAATATTCTATTGACCCGCGATTGAAACAAGGGTTAATAGCGTCTGGTATCATTTTTGTTGCAGGGGCGGGTGTCACCACTGCCCTTCTACCTACTGTCGTTGGAAGTATGGTTGCAGGCCTGGTTACCATCGTGCTTTCTGCCCTTGCCTTTAAATTTTCATTTGACAAGGCTACTCCCAAATCTCGTGAAATTATAAAAAAAGATATAGATCAATATCTTGAGGGGGCTCAAATACAAATGTTGTCATGGCTGATTAGTGTTGAGAAAGCCTTCAATAATGACTTCCGTCAATTTTGTTTGGATAATGGTTTTGAAAGTGGAGTGATAATAAATGGATGATACTACTAAATCTAATAAAACAAATATCCAAACCATTATTGAGGCATCCCAGAAACTAGTTCCATGGTGGCAATCAGATACGAAAGACATATTAAAAACACAAACCGAGCAGAATCCAAAGAGTTATTTGAACAGTTTCTATCTCTTTCCGCTTGACGAGATATCTGTCAACTCCGATTATGACGATATTCCGGGATTCATCCATGAACGTTTCCATAACATCCTGGCTGCGGCCAGCCATTCCGGGCTGTCAGTAGCCCTAATACTCAGCAGCAAAAATGGCAAGACACGTGTTTTTTTGGGTTTCAAAGACGCTTCCCCAGAGAACAACAAGAATAATCCTGAGTTGTTCGCGTCAATAGTAAACGGCGTTTTGCCCGGGAAAAAGATCAATCTGGAAGAGAGTGTAGACATCTTATCCCTTGCCGATGGATGCCAATACGGCGGCATTGTGACAGGTGTTCCAATCATTAAAAATGAAGATGGCAAGCAAAAATTCAATTTATCGTCCGTGGCTCGCAGCCTTTACGGGAAGGATTATGTGCTTGCAATCATTTCCAGACCGGTTTCGGAAGCAGAAAAACAGCGCTCATTCAATGAGTTGATCCAGATTAGAGATCGAATGCACGCATTGGCCCAGCTAACGATAGAGGAAGAGAGGGGAACTGGGAAATCTGTGTCCGAAACCGAAACCACGACAACGGGACAATCAAATACAAGCGGTGGCAGTAAAGGTTCAACCAAGGGAGTTGGAGTTTCAATTATTTTATTAAATGGAAATCATAATGTCAACAAAACTAAAAGCTGGTCAAATACGGAAACAGAAAGCATATCCAAAAGTAAAACAGAAACTTCTTCAGAGAATCAATCTCACTCAATTTCCATTGAGCAGCAAAATGGCTTTGCCATGGAGCTGGAGAAAATTGCCAATGAGTATATTGAAAGGATGATTCAGGGATTCGGCTCGGGCTACTGGGAGACGTCCATTACCTTTGCCACGCAAGATAAAATAGCAAGCGATGTTCTTGCCGGTACATTTGCGGGCGAACTATCGAAACCCAGTGACAAACTGCTTCCGCCTCCTCGCATCTATTTGGATTCACTTGGGGATAAAACGCTGTTTATTCCCAAAGTCAACTCACGCAACGCCTTTTTCCCGAAGTCACTTGCTTCGTATATTACCAGTGAAGAATTATCTTTGGTTTCCTCTCCGCCTGTGGAATCGATTCCAGGGTATGAAATACAAAAAATGCCTGCACTGGCTCTAACGGATATTGGCAGTAAATCAGAAATGTTTTTGGGTTCTATTGCTGATCACGGCAATCCGATCCAGGACACAAAACTGTACCTGTCTAAAAATGACCTGAATAAGCATCTTTTTGTTTGTGGTTTGACGGGTAGCGGAAAAACGACCACGGTCAAACATATCCTTAAAGAACTTGTCCGGAAAGAAGGCATCCCATTCCTGGTCCTGGAGTCGGCAAAGCGTGATTACCGGCAGCTTTTGGCAGATGAAGTGTTCAAGAATAACCTGAATATATTTACCATAGGAAACGCGACTGTCAGCCCGATCAGGTTTAACCCGTTTTATATTCAAGAAGGCGTGCATCCCCTTGAGCATATTGATTATCTAAAAGCCATATTTAATGCCAGTTTTTCGCTTTATGGCCCAATGCCGAGCATTGTGGAAAAATGCCTTCACGCCATATATGAAAAAAGGGGTTGGAATTTGACTTTAGGCACCCATCCTAATTTTATCGATAGGCATGGAGATTATGATGAAGAGCGTTACCTGTCTGAAGAGCATTACTACTGTTTCCCAACATTGACCGACTTAAAAGAGGAAGTGGATCATTATATTAAAACGGAACTCGACTACCGGGGTGAGCTTAGGGACAATATCAGAACTGCCATACTTGTTCGCTTGGAGAGTCTTTGCGTTGGGGCCAAGGGATTGATGTTCAATACTCATGATTTTTTCCCCATAGAAAAACTTTTATCCAGGAATACTATTTTTGAGATGGAAAGTCTGGCAGATGATGATGATAAGGCGTTTTTTGTTGGCCTGATCCTGGTTCTTATTGGCGAGTATCGACGAAAAGAGAACCCGGCAATAAACCCGGGAATGGGTAACAAGGGTTTGCGTCATTTCATGGTTATAGAAGAGGCTCATCGACTGCTTAAAAATGTAGAGACAGAACGAACAAGTGAGATGATGGGTAATCCCAAGGGTAAGGCAGTTGAGGTATTTTGTAATATCCTTGCTGAAATGCGCTCACTTGGCCAGGGGGTCGCGGTTGTTGAACAAATTCCATCTAAAATTTCGCCGGATGTTATCAAGAATTCAAACACCAAGATTGTTCATCGTCTGGTCTCGAAAGATGACCAATCGCTTCTGGCAGGTTCTCTTAGTATAGACGATTATGATGCACTCTATCTGAATAGATTGAAAACCGGCCATGCCCTTTGTCACAAAGAAGGGATGGGAAGACCGGTAGAATGTGCTGTTTTAAACGATGTCGCTTCTCATGCGATAAGCGATGATAAAATTAAAAGATCGATGTCATCGTTAGATTATAAACCATTGCATAGTTATAAGGTTTATCAGATAGATGCATTGCTTGGGGAATTGGGGAAAGAACTCTGTGTCAGGTTCTTTAACTCTCTTATTACTGCTGAATCCAAAAACTTGGTTGACCTGATAAATATGGCCAAAGGGGATTTGAATAGATTATTAATCACGAAGGATATTTACTATAGACCTGAAGATTCGGATTTTTCCGACTATCTCAGTTTAAATATTATGATGTTGCTGAACAAGGGCATATATTCTCGACAAAAGCCTATACCGAAAAATTTAAAAACCTTGTTGCGTTGTGTAATAGATAACCCAACAGAACAGAATAGAGATAACTTGAATGATAGCCTGAATTCGTTTTGGAAGCCTGTCAATGCCAGGCGATACATACAGGAAGTTATTGCCAATCTGACTATTCAATATTTGTATAAACATGACTTGAGATTTTCGAGCGAAGAAATGAAAAAAACTGCCTCTGCATTTCTGCTGCTTGAAGATAGCCAGCTGATTGATGAGGTTATGCAATCGTTCGAAAGAAAGAAAGGGGAAGAAGATGATTGAGCATCTTGCAACTGAAACCATCAAAAAAGGGCTTAAAAGTAAATTTTTCAAGGAAACAAGCATCAAAGGCGCTACAGAATCATCACCGTTGAAATCTTCTATGGAGACAATCAATAATACCACTCTTGAAAATCTGAAAATTCAAAACGAGGCAATACACAACTCTGCCGAAATCGATAAAATACAGCCTTCTGAGGCAAATATCCCTGATAGCGCAGAGATCAAAGGACTCTCAGAAGAGGAAAAGCGACAAATAAAGAATGAAAGCGGCTGGTCTGGTGATGTAATCAATGCTATTGGCACCATGAAAGAGTATGAAATCTACAAAGAAGCGGGACTTAAAGATGTAAAGATTAACGGCAGGGAAAGTTTGGTGAGAAGCGATATTGACTGGGAACAAAAAGATTCTATGGGGCGTGCCAACAAGGGAAGAGCGGAAGCAGGACTTTCGCCAATCAATAAAGACGGTGAAACAATAGAGTTGCATCATATTGGACAAAAAAGTGATGGACCGCTTGCTGAACTAACTCGCAATGAGCATAGAGGTATGAATAATTACTCAGTTTTACATGACACAAAAAAGCAATCCGAAATAAACAGAATTGATTTCACAAAAGAACGGATAGAATATTGGAAAGCAAGAGCAGCAAAGGGAGGTATAAATGCATAATATTATCAAAAAAATCGAAGAAAAATATAAACTCTACAAAACTAAAGGTGCCTCTAATGAACTAATTGAAGAGGCTCAGAGACAGCTTAATCGAAAGTTTGCAAATGATTATAAAGAATATCTTTCCAAATATGGTGCGATCTCATTCGGCCCTTATGAACTAACAGGACTTAATATTGACAGCTATGCAAACGTTGTTGCAGTAACACTTAAAGAAATACAAATGACTAAAAATTTTCCTAAGGACGCTATTGTATTAGAAAATACAGGAAATGAAGGGATATTGATATTACAGAATTCAGATGGTGAAGTATATGAGTGGAAAGATGGAAAAAAAGGTAAAAAATTCACGAACTTAGAAGAATACTTATCGGAACTGTTTCATAGATTAACAAACGTATAGATAACTTTTTAGCTATTATCTTTATCTTGATTTGCCCTTTGGGAGAGTTTTAGATATTAACCACACTATTATTTTTCTTCAATATTATTTTTAATATAATGGTTTTTAGGAAAGATTTTCCACAGGCTCATTTAAATTTCTTTTATCAAAATATCCCGTTTATTTTTTTGTTTGTTAAAAGCGGTCATTCCGGACTTGATCCAGAATCTCATTGATACCCTGAACTAAATTCAGGGTGACATTAGTATAAATTCCCCTCTACAGAGGGGTACTGCGTAGCAGGGGGGTGTTTACTAAGCCATATGTTCTTTCCATTTATTTCTCACTTCCCACTTCTTACTTTTTACTTCTTATTTGCGACAAAGTCGCATTATTGTCATTCTGAACTTGTTTCAGAATCTCATTAATGCCTTGAACTCGCTTCAAGGTTACATTAAAATATTTCTAACTTCTCAGTTCTTACTTATAAATGAATTCCCCTCTGCAAGAGAGGTGGCGCGCAGCGACGGGGTGTTTATTAAGCCATATATGCTCACCATCTGAAAAGCTGCTCCACTTTAAGGGGAGCTGTACGGTTCTACCGGACCGAGGAAAAAATGACATTTAATTTAACCTAATCTTG
>WALP01000007.1 GCA_015522785.1 Candidatus Parvarchaeota archaeon | reverse complement strand
TTATAATTGTTCTTCATTATCTTGAGCATTGTAAATACGGCCTAAAGTTTTATTAATTTTGATACCGATGTATAACAAAGGGACAAACAGTATGAAAAAAAGAATAATTATTGTTGGTGGAGGCTTCGGTGGTATTACTGCCATGCATGCGCTGAAGAAACAATTAGGGCATAATATTGATGTGGTTTTAATCGACTACAGGTCGGAAACACTTAACAAACCCAGATTACCTGATGTAGCTATAAAAGGAGAAAATGTTGAGCATGTCCGTTTCCTGATGAAAGATGCAGTAAAACAGGATGGATATTTGCTTATTCAGGAAACAGTGCTAAAAATAGATGCTTTGGCTAAAAAAGTATATCTGAAAGAGGGTGGTATCGAAACTTATGATTACTTAATCCTGGCCCCGGGAATTGAAAAACATTATTCGGGTATTGACGGATTTAGGGAGTTTGGTTATTCCATTTGTGATGATATTCAGGCACCGCGATTATGGCGGAAGTTACAATCATTTAAAGGAGGACCTGTTTTTATCGGCTCTATGCCATACAAATCAGGTAGCAGGGTGGATGCGCCTAAATTACTTGCCCCCTGCGAAGGGCCTGTTGGGGAAATTATGTTTTTGCTCAATGATTTTTTAAAGAAGAAGGGACTTGGAGATTCCAGCCCTGTTACTGCCTTTAGTCCTGCTAAAATTTTCTTTGAAGATGTTGGAGAAAAGGTAAGAAACAATGTTGGAAAGATTATGAAGAGTGAAGGCATTGGGCTGATTACCGAAAAAACTGTTCTGAGACTTGATGCAAACCATATTTATTTTACCGACGGTACCAGCGAAAAATGTGCACTTGCCATTATTTTACCCGAATATAAGCCTTACGATTTTATTATAAAGTCAGGTTTGGGTGATGAAGCAGGCTTTATTCCCACAGATGAGCAAATGCGCCATCTTGATTTTCCTAAGATATTTGCAGTGGGTGATGCAACATCGTTATCTGTTCCAAAATTAGGACATATTGCTGTTGTACAAGCCGATATCGCCGTAAAAGCTATTGCTAACGAGTTAGGGAAGAAAGTGAAAATTCCCAAATTTGATCCGGCCATCCTTTGTATTATGGAAAGGGACAATTACCAGGCAACTATGATTTATTCCAATGTTTTATACAAGGGTAAGTTGGATGAAACATTAAACGGTCCTGTAGCTTTTGGAATGAAGTGGAGTTTTGACTTTTATTATAATTTCACAAGGGGCCATATGCCTCCTGAATTTGCTGAAAAACTATTGGTCAACCATCTGAGAAAAAAGACAAAAAAAGTATAAAACATTTAATTTAAATACATAATCAATGGAAAAAGTGGAGAGAGTTGCCAAAGATTAATGAAAATACTCCATTTTGATTGATAAGTGGGAAATGACATTTAAATTAGTGCTTACATAAAAATAGGACAATCTCTGCGGCATATTTTTTCTATATATCGTCAGATTTTTCCATTAGTTTCTTTATATTTTTAACAACCAAAGTGCCCTTTTCTCTTGCCAAAACACCATCATTTTTTAATTTTTGTATTTGTGTACTAAGAACGGATCTTGAAGTACCGATCAATTCTGCTAAAACTTCATGTGGAAGATTGTTTATCAGTTTAACAGGATAATGTTCGTTATCCTCATTTTTTTCCATAGTTGTAAATCTTAGTATAAGATTTGCGAGTCTTGTTAGAGTATCTTGAAATACTATACTTTTGCCAAAAGCTTCCAACTCTCTAAGCCTTTCTCCAACATAAGGTAAAAAAGCTGCATTAAAATCGGGATGAATCGATATCCACTCTCTTGTTTTCTCTAATGGAGCCCTTATAACAAGCATATCATCGACAGCTACAGGCTGAACAATATGTTCTTTACCGTCAAGTAGCGTAAAGATATCAAAACCATCGCCTTCGTGAAGCAAAAAAATGGTAATACCTCTTCCGGTATTGGGATCAACTTGAATCAATCTAAGGCGACCTTTCAAAATGATATGAAAATATTTCATATTCATATCATTATCGAAAGTAACT
>WALP01000006.1 GCA_015522785.1 Candidatus Parvarchaeota archaeon | reverse complement strand
GAAGTCGTCTAATGGTAGGACGGAGGACTCTGGATCCTTTAATGATGGTTCGAATCCATCCTTCCCAGCCAGGTGGCGTAGTAGAACAGTGGTTAGTTCAGGGGGCTCTCAATCCCCAGACCAGGGTTCGATTCCCTGCTACGCTACCATATAATAAGGAGGAATATGTGAAAATAGGAATAACGGGCCTACCCTCTGTTGGAAAAACTACTCTTTTTAGAGCTATCATTGGAGAAGATTTTCAAATTTCTTTTGACAAACCTAACATAGGCAGTGTAAAAGTTACTGACAGAGAATTGTATAAATTATCCGAAATTTTTAATCCTAAAAAAACAACCCCTGCGGAGATTACATTTGTGGATATTCCGGGGATTCCGACAGGCCTTGAAAACAAGAAAAGACGAAACGAAATTTTTTCTGCAATAAAGAAAACAGATGCCCTTGTGGAGGTTATCGACTCTTTCTCCGGTACAAACGATATTGGAGATTCTATTGCAGCTTTTGATGCGGATCTTGTAATTATGGACCTTGATATCGTAGAAAAGAGAATAGAGCGTTTGCGCAAAGAGAAAAAAGATATAAAAAAAGAAAGGGAACTTTTGATTCTTGGGCGGTGTAAGAAAACTCTCGAAGAGGAAAGGCCTCTTTCTGAAGCAGGATTTACGGATGAAGAATTGAATGAAATTCGTTCGTTTGAATTTTTTACGTTAAAACCTATTCTTTATGCAATAAATGTATCAGACGCTCTTATTAAAAAAAGAGAAGAAATTAGAAATAGCGTCAAAAAAAACATCAGTAATTTATATGATGTGATTGTAGTTCCTGCTGAATTAGAGTTGGAACTTTCCGAGCTTTCCAATGAAGAAAAGAAGGAGTTTCTCTCTTCTTACGGTTTGGAAAAACCTATTCTGCCCGAGTTTATAGATGCCTCTTACAGACTTTTAGGATATGAAACTTTCTATACAGCAGGTGAAGACGAGGTAAAGGCGTGGACGATAAAAAAAGGCACAAATGCGAGGAAAGCAGCCGGTAAAATTCATAGTGACATAGAAAGGGGATTTATTGCTGCCGAAGTCGTCTCTTATAAAGATTTTGAAAGCGTCAATTTTTCGTTTAAGGAGGCAAAAACTAAAGGTGTGTTGAGAATTGAAGGAGAAAACTATGTGGTTCAAAACAAGGATATTGTGCACTTTCGATTTAATGTGTAAAATGTGAGATGAGAACAGCGGATGCAGTAATTATTTTTGTAATTTTACTTTTGCTTGTTGCGGTCCTTATCCTTATTCAATATGTAAAAAGACTTCGCAAGGATGACATTGCCATAGAAGCTATATATAATGCTTCCAGAAGAATACCAGAAATGGGAGGTAAGGCAAGTTTTATAAAATATGTTTGCGAACTAACGAAAAATATTACAAGGGCGGACGAGTTTGTATATTTTAAATATGATGAAAAAAGTAAAGTGTTAATTCCCACATATGCAGAGAGCCCATATAAAGAACAAATTATGAATTCTTCTTTGAAACTCGGTGAAGGGTTTACCGGAAGGGTAGCTGTATCGAGAAAAGGAGGAATTCTGAATCACACTAACAAATCAAAAATTTCAAAGCATGTGCCAAATACCCCAAATGAAGAGTCCTCCTTATTAGCCATGCCTATGATATTTAACAGAAATTTACTTGGAGCAATTTTACAGGTTAAGCTTGGAGGAGGAGTTTTTAAACAAAAAGAGCTGAAGTTATCTGAAATTTTTGTGAATATGGCTTCGGAATTTTTCTTCACCAAAGATTTGCTTCATAATGTCCGTGAGAGTGTTGTGCAGCTAATTGTTTCTCTTGTAAGAAATGTGGAGTATAAAGATCCTTATACTGCGGGCCATTCCATAAGAGTTGGACATTTTGCTGAAATTATCTCGCGTGGATTGGGTTTGGATGAAAAAACGGTTCTTACGGCAAAAGTCGGCGGGTTTCTTCACGACATTGGAAAAATTGCGATTGAAGATAAAATATTAAAGGAAAAATTTATCCTTGAGGATGAAGACTGGGAAAAGGTAAAAGAACATCCGCGTATAGGGGCAGAGATTGTGGGCAAATT
>WALP01000005.1 GCA_015522785.1 Candidatus Parvarchaeota archaeon | reverse complement strand
GGTAAATATTTCTGATTTACGGCAAGAACAAGAATTGTGTTTGAGGTTAAGTAAAAATACTGGAAGTTGGGATGAGGATTTATTGGCTAATTTTGATGAAGAATTACTTAAAGAAGTCGGTTGGGAAAGCGAGGAATTAGATGAGATATTTCAGTTAGGATTAGAGGAAGATGAATTTAACGCCGAGCAGGAGTATCAAAAGATTGTAGAGCCAAAGGCAAAATATGGAGATTTATATCAATTAGGAAGTTCAAGGTTGATGTGTGGCGACGCGACAAAAAGAGAAGATGTGGAAAAGTTGATGGCAGGAGAAAAAGCGGATATGGTTTTTACTGACCCGCCATATAATGTCAACTATAATTATAATGTGATATATGCGAGTAAAAAGAAGATAAAAGCCAGGGGAGTTTTTAATGACAAAAAAAGCAATCAAGAGTTTAAGGGATTTATTAAAAAAACCTTTAATAATATTTATGAATTTAGTAAAGATTATACTCCATTTTATTTGTGGTATGCAAGCAAAAATGAAATTTATGTTAGACAAGCAATTGAGGAAGAAGGATGGTATATTTCTCAAACAATTATTTGGTTAAAAGAAAGAATTATGTTTTCGCCTGGGCAAGATTATCATCGTATTTATGAACCCTGCTATTTTGGATGGAAAAAAGGGAAGAAGCATTTTAAAAATAAAGGTTTTGATAAAGGGAAATGGGCAGAATATATATTGTTGGACCAAGATAGTTTTGAAGATTGGCTTGATGTTATTTACGAGAGACGAGATAAGGCAGTTGATTATAAACATCCTACTCAAAAACCCATTAGATTGGCTGAGCGAGCACTAAAGAAACATAGCAATAGAGAAGATATTGTTTTAGACCTTTTTGGCGGTTCTGGCTCAACTCTTATTGCTTGTGAACAGTTAGACAGAAGATGTTTTATGATGGAATTAGACCCCAAATACATTGATGTAATAATAGCAAGGTGGGAAAAATTTACAGGGCAAAAAGCTAAAAAATTATGAGCAAAGAAAAACAAAAATCAGCAAAAAAACAGCAAAAAAAAGTGCCTGGAAGACCATTTAAACCAGGGCAGAGCGGAAATCCAAAAGGACATCCAAAAGGAATGCCTAATCGTTCCACGATTGTTAAAAAAATATTAGAAGCAAACATAAAATCTCCTGATACAATAGAGAGAGCAATTAAAGCGATGTTTCCTAAATTGGCGAACAAGAAAATGGAAGCAAGGGTTGTAATGATTATTAGAATGGTGCAGAAGGCAATTGTTAAGGGGGACACGAAAGCATTTGAACTCCTGATGAATTATGGTTATGGCAAAGAAACGGACAAATTAGATTTAACTTCTGGCGGTAAATCTATTGTAGATATAATAGAACAATTAGAGAATGACAAATAAAGAAAAAAAAGCATACCAAAAATTAGCCAATCCTAACTGGAGACTAAACCATCTCTACAAAATCAAAACGAAAGAAAAGAACCTCGTGACGCTACACGCCAATAAAGTCCAACAAGACTATCGGGAGAAGAAAACAAGCAGAGACTTAATACTAAAAGCAAGACAGTTAGGGATAACAACAGAAAAGGTAATAGAATACTTGGACGATACAATTTTTCATAAAAACACCACTACGGCAATAATCGCTCATAAAAGAGAGAAAGTTCAAAGTATTTTTGAAATAGTAAAATTAGCATTTAAATACCTCCCAGAACAATTGAAACCACGCGTAAGTTATGACAACCGTAACGAGTTAGCCTTCCCAGACTTAAACAGCAAGATTTATGTAACACAGGACACAAGAAGCGAGACAATTCACAATCTCCATGTTTCAGAAATAGACTTTATGAGAAACCCCGAAGAAGTTTTATTGGCGGCATTAGAGTCAGTACCAGAAAAGGGAAGAATATCAATAGAGAGTACGGCTAACGGGATTGGTATTTTATACGATTTATGGAATGAAAAAGACTCGGAGTTCAAGAAGCATTTTTATAATTGGATTTGGGACGATGAATACAAAGTAGAAACGAGCAAAACACTTGATGAATTAAAGAAAGAGTATAACGAGTTGGCTCAACAATACGGGTTGATACCAGACGCACCAGAGACATTTAGAATGAGCAAAGAACAGCTTGAGTTTTATATCCGAAAAATAATTAGACATAAAAGAAAGGTTGTTCAGGAATATCCATTAACGGATATAGAGGCATTTATAGTCTCGGGAAGGAATGTATTCTTGACAAGCGACCTGCAAAAACATCAACCAATTGACCCGATTAAAGTAAAATACGATGATATTAAAATATGGGAAGAACCGCTGGATGATTTTTTCTACGTAATGGGAGTAGATACCAGCGAGGGACTGGGAAAAGACAACGCAGTAATAGAGATATTTAATGCCTACACAGGCAACCAAGCGGTAGAGTTTGCGAGCGACGATGTAACCCCAAGCGAGCTGGCAAGGTATGCTATTTCATTAGGGAGGGAATACAACAACGCTTTAATCGTCCCCGAAATAAATTCGTCAGGGATAGCTTT
>WALP01000001.1 GCA_015522785.1 Candidatus Parvarchaeota archaeon | reverse complement strand
TTCATCACAGGGTCTATGAGCACTATTGGAGAGCTAATTTTCGGCTTTGACAACTGCCTTTTGGCGTCGTAAAAACTTTTATAGTGATTTTCAATGTCAATGAAAACCGGTGGCTTCAGCTTGCAAGATTGGTTAACCAAGTTCTTGAAAGAACCGAAATGAATCATAAGCAGTTCGCTCACATATCCTGAAATTCCGGAGATGTGAGTTTCAGCCCCGTAAACATTGTGCGCCTTCGCGAACATCTTGAACAGCCTTATCTCGTCCGCCAATTTCGGATTGTGGGATATTTTTTCCCTGACATAATTCACATGGAAGATTGAAGCATCCATGCTATTCTTCGCATCGCTTGGGGAGTTCACTTTCATAACAGGTATGATTTCAAGATTGCACCCATTGAACTTAAGCTTGCAGTAATTTCTGCTTCCGTGCATAATCTCGCATCTGCCGAAAGCCCTTTTGACAACACCGACAAGCAGGTTTCCTATCTCCTCATCCTTGTATCCTTTAAATCTCACAAACAAGTCAACGTCATAGTCTCCCTTTATCCACGTGCCCTTAGCGATGCTTCCGCCGACGAAAACTTCGGCGTTGATTCCCATCTTGGAAAGCTGAGAAGTCAAGAGAGATTTGGAAAGATTTATAATCGACTCCACTTTAGCTATCTCTGATTTTGATGGAGTTATCCTTTTCACTACCTTTTTGAGTATGGAATCCATAATAAAATATAATCAATCTCAACTTTAAAAAATAGTGGTAAAATGACGTTCGAAAACCTGCATCCAAAAATACGGGAATGGCTTGACAAACAGGGATACTTAGAAAGCACGCTACCCCAGAGGATGGCAATTCCAAATATAACAAAAGGAAAGGACATACTAATAATTGCTCCTACCGGACACGGGAAGACTCTCGCAGCAGTCCTACCGATATTTGACATGCTCCTCAAAGACAAAGACAAAAAGGGGATTCGGTTTCTTTACATAACTCCGCTGAAAAGCCTAAACAGGGACATACTTGACAGGATAATAAAACTCGCGAGTTATATCGGACTGGATGTCGATTTGAGGCACGGAGACACCACAAAAAAAGAGAGAGCGCAGCAGCTTGCGGACCCCGCGGATGTGCTCATATCAACTCCCGAAACCCTCCAGGCAATTTTGATTGGGAAAAGATTCAGGGAACTTCTCAGGAACGTTGAGTATGTTGTCGTTGACGAGATTCATGAACTTTGCGAAAACAAAAGAGGAACACAGCTTTCGCTTGCCCTAGAAAGACTTGAGAGTCTGCGAGGCAAAAAATTCCAGAGGATAGGACTGTCCGCAACGGTGGGAGACCCAAAAAAAATCGCCAAGTTCCTGACAAGCAATGAGTGTGAGATAATAGACGCCCGTGCCGAAAAGAAATACGAATTCAATGTTGACTATCCTAGGCCGTCAGCGGAAGACTTCGCTCTCGCGAGGGAGATAAGCACCACCCCCAACGTGGCGTACTGCCTGAGAAAAATTGATAGGATGGTTGAGGAAAGCAGGTCGACAATTGTCTTTGTAAACACAAGAGAGACGGCGGAAGGAATAGGCGCGAAATTCAGGATGTGGAAACCTGACGCAAAAATCGCTGTACATCATTCATCCCTATCTAAAGGTGTGCGGCTCGATGTAGAGCAGAAATTCAAGAACGGGGAACTCAAGGCGATAATCTCGACCTCCTCACTGGAGCTTGGAATTGATGTCGGAAGCGTTGATTTAGTCATTCAATATGGCTCGCCCCGCCAGGCGACAAAACTAATACAGCGCGTGGGAAGAAGCGGGCACGGAGTCGGGAGGATTTCAAAGGGAGAAATAATATGCAACTCAATCGACGACTACCTTGAAGCCCTTGCTGTTGTCAAAAAAATCGAAGACGGCTGGCTCGAGGAGCCGACAATTCCAGAAAAGCCGTACGACGTTCTCTCGCACCAGATTGTCGGAATTTGCATGGATTTCCAAAACGAGAGCAGGACTCCAACAAGAGATGAAATTTACAAAATAGTAACAAAATCATACCCATACAGGAAATTGTCAAGGGAAGAATTGGATTCCATGATTGAATTAATGAAAGACATCCACCTTATAGGCGAAAAGGATGAAGGGCTGTTCAGGACGAGAAAGGGTATGATGTACTATTTCGAAAACCTTTCTATGATTCCCCACGAAAGAGACTACAAGGTATTCGCATCTGACTTGAACAAGGTAATTGGAATTCTCCACCAGGGATTCGTAGCTGAGCACATAAAGCACGGGGCACAGTTCATCATGAAAGGCGAAACCTGGCGCGTTGTTGATGTAGAGGAAGACAAAGTAAATGTGGTGTCAAGCGAGAGCGGAGAGGGAGCAGTCCCGAGCTGGGAAGGAGAATTGATACCAGTTCCCATGGAAATAGCAAAACTCGCAGGAGATTTGCGAGAAAAATTCGCCCTCGGGGAGCTGAAAAAACAAAAGGATGATTTCGTGATTTCCACAAGCAAGAGGATGTTCATAGAATCCTATGAAGATTACACGATTGTCCATTCCTGTTTCGGAAGCAAGGTTAACCAGACACTCTCAAAGGCAATTGGCGCTATGATAACATCCAAAATTGGCTCCTCAATCGGCGTTCAGAACGACGCTTATAGATTGCTTTTCAAGATGCCGTTGATAGTCGGGCAGGAGCAGATAGTCGAAGCAATGAACGAGCTTCAGCCAGAATGGATTGACGATATAATCAAAAAGTCTATGAAGAACACCTCGATGTTCCTTTATCGGTTTTACCACGTGGCGAAAAGATTTGGCATAGTCGACAAAAACGCGGAGTTCTCACAGTATATCCTATCGCGACTGACGACTGTCTACCAAAACACATTCGTGTATGAAGAGGCAATGAAGGAACTGCTTAGAGAAAAGCTCGACACGAAAAGCGCGAGGGACATTCTGGAAAAAATAAAAAGCGGAAAAATTGAAGTTATAAACTCCCCGAATTATGAGATTTCCCCTCTTGGAGTCGAAGGGCTGAGATACAGGACTTCACTCATGAAACCAAAGGGAAAGATAAAAGAAATTTATAATCTTGTCAAGGAAAGGCTGAAAAACAGGAAGTTCTGGTTCGGATGCCTCTCGTGCGGGAATACAATCGGCGTTTATTCCGTGAAAAATGTTCCAGAGAATTTGAAGTGTCCAAAATGCGGAGCTAAGCTAATAGGGTTTGTGCCATATAAGGAAAGTGAAATAGCCAAGAAGATACTCAGAAAATATACCAACAAGCAGAAGTTAAACGAGGAGGAAGAAAAATTCATAAAAAAATTCAGCGAAACCGCCGAGATGTTCATCAATTATGGGAAGTCTGCGGTTTTCGTGCTTGCGGGCTACGGAATAGGGCCGAAAGTCGGTAGAAGAATTCTCAATAGGTATCATAAAAATGAAGATGACTTGGTTAAAGACATAATAAAAGAAGAAAAAAGATTCATAGAAACGAGAATTTTCTGGTAACCCCCTTTTATGAAAGCACGTACGGAAAAATATAAGTTTTTTCTCTTAGTGCAGTTTCTCTTTTCTAAAGAGAAAGTGCTTTCTTTAGTGCAGCTTTCTTCTTAAGAAAGGTACTAGGAAAGGAAAGCGTCGCCAAGAGCTTCGAGTTCATCCTTGTGCTCCTCAAAATACTTTCTTATTTTGGAGAAGATGTTCACGAGCTCGTTTGTCAGCGCCGCCTTGATGTCCAGCGGGTGGAGTTCCTTATCAATGAACTTTCTCTCCAAGTCGTCATAAAACTCGAATTTTATGTCGCCACCGAATTTTTCAGGGCGCTTTATCTCGACACTTCCCTTAAGCGGGAAGACAACATATTTGTAAAGTTGTAATATTGGATTGTCCTTCACCTCACCTGCCGGACAATACGCTTTCTTGATTTTCTCACGAATTGCTTCCTCGGAATCATGAACTTTTATGCTCGTTTCGGGAATTGACGCGCTCATCTTTACGCCGGGACCTTTCAGGCTAACCATCAGCGGCATCATAACTTCCACCCTTGATTTGTATCCCACTTTTGGAAGGTACTCCCTTGCATACGCAAGAATGTGTCGCTGGTCTATGCCGCCAAGCTGTATGTCAACTTTTAGGTATTCCTCGTCGAGCGCCTGCATCACAGGGTAAATTAATTCAGAAACCTTTGGGTTTTTCATCCTAGTGACTTCTGACGCCGCCCTTGTCGCCCTCTTGACTGTCGTGAAAGATGAAAGCTTCAGGATGTCTGCCTGGTATTCCCTTGTGAGCTCGAAGTCAGAGCCAAAGACAAATTCCGGCTTTGTTTTCCACGGAATCGCTAGCTCTAGGCATTTTTTCACATACTCCCTTCTCTTTTGAATTTCGTCCCATGGGGTTTTCAAGTCATCAAGCGCGGCGTGTATGTCGGCAATCATTATTTTCGTCTTTATTCCTGCCTTGCTGAAATCGAAAATCTTGCCCATTGTTGCTAGATAACCCATATGAACTGGTCCTGTTGGGGCAATTCCCCAATACGCAGTAGGATTGCTTTTTGTCTTCAGCAGTTCCCTCAGTTCATCTTCAGTGAGAATTTCCTTTGTGTTCTGCTTCGCCAATTCGAATTTATCCTTCCATTCCATGATTACATCAACAAGTTAGTCATTTTTATTACTTTCCGAATCTCCTTTTCCTTTTCTTGAATTCATCCAAGTCCGCACGGAACATTTTGTAATTGTATTCCGGCCAAAGCTCGTCGCGGAATATCAGCTCCGCGTATGATGAATCCCATAACATAAAACCAGAAAGTCTCTTCTCACCACCAGTCCGTATTATCAAATCAAGAGGTGGAAGATTTTTCGTGTAAATGTTGTGCTTTATTGTTTTCTCGCTGGCTTTTTTAATATTAGAAGACAAGATATTATTTACAGCGCTGACAATTTCCTCGTGCCCGTCGTAGCACACCGCAAAGTTGAGGACCTTCCCGTTATGTCTTTTTGTTCTTTCGGAAATCTCATTCATTATTTTTCTCAACCCTTTGGGACACGAGTTCAAATCTCCTATGAAATTAACTCTTATTTTATCTCTATAAATCAACTCGAAATCAACCATTTCCTTAAATCCCATTTCCAAAAGCTTGTAAATGAACTTCCGCTCCAGCAGATTCCTTTTCTTTAAGTTGTGAAGCGAAAAAGCATACAAAGTGAGATAATAAGGTTCATCCAGCTTTGCCCATTTAATCAGCAAGTTTTCAAGAGCTTTTTTGCCTTCAAGGTGCCCTTTAAATTTTGGAAAAAGTTTTTTCTTTGTCGCATACCTTCTGTTGCCATCCATTATTATTCCAACATGCATCTTGCTCACCTACTCCACAACTCCAAAAACATTTGAACTGTCGAGAACGTGCTGCTTGATATCCTCTAATGATAAAGAAGAAATTAACTGCTTGTGCTCTTCCCGGGAAACATTAAGAAGTTGGTTTTTCACATCCTTTGCAATTGCATCTTTGCTCTTGTCTCCGGGTATCAAAACGGCGTAATATTTTGCCTTCCGCCTAACATTTTCAACGGGACCTGATATGATTTTCAGCGGGTCAATCTGGACGCCCACCCCGAAGCGAAGCTCGACATCTTTTATGTAATTCTTCCTTCCATAAATCATAAATGCGCCCCTGCCGATATACTCTCCGCTGGGCGCCTTCTTGGAAACCTGCTCCGGCAAAACCCAGTAAACGCTTTCAAGGCGCTTGTTCCTCCACGCACGAGAGTGGCACAAAGTAAACGTGGCTGCCTCAACTTTATCTGTGTCTGTGCTATCTGCGCCTTTTTTCATCACCGCGAACGGCGAGCCGTACACGTCGGCGTGGAAAACAATGTCTCCCTGTTCCAGATATTTCTTTATCAAAATCTCATTTTGGGTTGCGTCCTTTCCGGCAATGACTAATTTCCCGCCAGATGTGAAAAACCAATAGAACTTTTCAAACCATTCTCTCTCCTTCTTCTCGATTTTCTTTGGAGAGGAAACTTGGACTGATTCGCCTTTAATTCTTAATTGTTTTATTTTTTCCTCAACAAGTGCAATTGTCTTTTCCACCCCTTCTATTTTTGACGCAAGTTTCTTTGACTTTGTGTACAAATCGTTGGCATTTTCTACCGCGCTCTTGCGGATGTCAATTTTGACTCCACTCTCAAGAACAATTTCTGCGTTAGATGGAGTGATATCTTCTATCAGCTGTGCTTCCCTGTTGCCCTCAGCTTTTTTTGACTTGAGGGTTGAGATTATTTCATCCCAGCTGTAATTTTTCTCCCTCGCATTCTGCACAGTTCGAATTATATCATCAACCTCGCCAAGGTGCTGGTATATGAAGTCCGCCTGAGATTTGTAAAGCTCGGACTTCTCATTCAACTCTTTAAGATAATTCTTGTGCTGTTCAAGTATTGCCTCCTGCTTTATAATTTCTTTTAAGAACGCATTAGAGATAGTGGTTGATTCCTTGTTGCCCTCGTAGTTAGTGAAGTAAAAATCAAGTGCTTCGTTGTAGCTGCTGAAAATTCTCTTTTTATTAGAAGCGTATATCTGAAGCAGAAAGGGTTGAACATCCACGGGCTTTTTATTTTCGAAGATGACATTTGCCTCAATATCTCCCTCTTTCGCCTTATTGATTAGTCCAATGATATTGTCAAACACAATTCTCAATTGGTTATCATCAAGTTCATCTACGGGAGTGTTCTTATTAATGTTTGACAAAAGGCAAATCTCCTCAGCATATGTCCCTCCAAGCCCCATTGTTGCTATCGTGCGAACAATGTCTTTTCCTGAAGATGAGACATGTGTCTTGAAAGAAGGAAAATCAATATCATCAAAGTCAACCTTTTGTGGTGGGAGGTTATACTTCTCACCATACCTTATTACTCTGTCCCTCCATGACTGAGATGACAATGGAATGAGAATCTTGTGTTCGCTGTCGCAAAGAATGACATTGCCCTTGCTGAACAACTCGAAAATCAAAAAGTATTTTTGGACGCCTTTTTTGAACTCAAATTCCATTATCCTCTCGCTGTTAAGCTGCCGCACTGCATTAATCATTGAGTTTGACAGGTACTTCCTCAAAAACATTGAGAAGTGTGAAGGTGTTGTGGGATTTTCCTTCTTGTACTCTGTGAGACAAATCACGCGCGGGACATCTGCCTTTAATATTGCCTTTCCGCCTTTATACAAATAGAAAGCAAATTCTTTTTTTGTTAATTGGTATATCTTTTCTACTCTCGCACCTAAGAGTTTCTGTAATTCTCTCACTAAAACAATGATTTCAAGTGAAGTAAGTCCTTCTTTCATAGCATAGTTTAAATAGTTTACAAGATTAATATCTTTTGATGGGAAAAACATTGTTGGAATTTTATCCGTTTGATATAAAATATGACGACAATGAAGAAAAAATTGTGGTATATGGGTATACAAAAGAAGGGGAGAAAGTTATTGTAGTAGATAATTCTTTCCACCCCTATTTCTACGCTGTCATCAGTCCAGAAGATAAAGAAAGTGTAATCAACTCAATAAAAAATTTGAAGGTGATTGTCGGTGAAAAAGAGGCACTGATAAAAAAGATAGAGGAATATCAATCACATCTCGTTGGGAGAGATGTGACAACCCTAAAATTAACATTTAACACATATTCTGAGATGAAACATTTCTTCGAACCAATAAAAAGAATAAGTGGCGTTTCAGAATTGTTAGAGACGGACATCCCAATCCACCGCAGGTACCTCATAGATAAAAGATTCAAAATGTTCACACGGGTGAGAGTAGAAGGAGAAAAAGTCAAGTCTACATCACCCAACACTAATTTTACAATTTTAGCGGATGTAATTGAAGAAACAAACAGCGAGCTCATTGAAAATCCAAAGATAATGGCAGTAGATATTGAAACATATAATCCAATAGGCAATCCTCGCCCCGAAAAAGACCCTATTTTAATGATATCAATCTCGACAAATTATGGATTCAATAAAGTAATATCATGGAAAAAATGTGATGAGATGCAGGACTTCGTTGAGGTTGTCGAGTCAGAGATGGATGTGCTTCTTAGATTTGAGGATATTATAAAAAATGAAAACCCACAGATAATCGTTGGGTACAACAGTGACAATTTCGACTTTCCATATATAAACGAAAGAGCAAAAAAGTACAAATTAAACTTAAAGCTTGGAGTTGATAACTCAAAGTTAAAAATAACTAAACGTGGGATTGGCAAGGCTGCAAAAATTATTGGCATACCACATATAGACCTCTTCATATTCATAAGAAATATTTTAGGACCCACATTAAAAACTGAAACATATAATCTAAATGCAGTGGCTGATGAATTGATAGGTGAAAAAAAAGTTGAAGGATTCCATTGGACTGAAATGTCTAAAATGTGGGACAATGGCGGAGATGATTTAAAAAAAATATTCGAATACTCTATGAAAGATGCAGAAATAACCCTAAAACTCATGGAAAAATTATTTAACTTGATTGCCGAAATGACAAAAATTGTTGGGCAAACTCCGTTCGATGTCAGCAGGATGACATATGGACAGTGTGTTGAATGGTTCCTTGCGAAAAATGCGCATGATTTTAAGGAATTAATACCCCCAAAGCCACTAGGGCACTTCGTTTCAGACAGGCAGGCAAAATCATATGAAGGAGCATATGTACACAAACCAGAAGTGGGATTATTTGAGAATATCGTGGTTTATGACTTTCGTTCACTTTATCCAAGTATAATTGTATCATATAATATTTGCCCTACAACATTATTTTGTGACTGTTGCAAAGTTGGATTTGAAACGCCAGAAATAAATGGGAAAAAGTATAGTTTCTGTAAAGAAAAGAAAGGATTCATACCACAGCTACTTGAAAATTTGATAAACAGACGGATAAGGATAAAAGAAATCATAAAAAAACTTCCAAAAAACGATGAAGACTACAAGATTTTATCCGCAAGAAGTTACGCTATAAAAACAATTGCGAATGCTATGTATGGTTATCTCGGATTCGCTCGGAGCAGGTGGTATTGTTGGGAATGCGCCGCAAGCATAACTGCCCTTGGCAGACATTACATCACAAAAGTGATAAGCGAAGCAGAATCAAAAGGGTTTAGTGTTTTGTATGCTGACACTGATTCTCTATTTATCTCATTAAAAAACAAAAGTTTGGAGGACTCTAAAAAATTCATAAAAGAAATCAACTCATCCCTCCCGGAGATGATGGAATTAGATTTTCAAGGATTTTATTCGCGTGGAGTGTTTCTAGCTAAGAAAAGATACGCCCTCTCAGACACCCTAGGCAACTTAACAATCAAGGGGCTGGAGTGGGTTAGAAGAGATTGGTCAAAGATAGCAAAGGAAACACAAATCGCTGTCATAAAATCAATTCTTGTCGACGGCTCAAAGGAAAAAGCAATCAGGATAACACGAGACACTATTAAAAAACTAAAAGAAGGAAAGATTCCAATAGATAAAGTAACAATCTACACCCAACTGACAAGAAAAATAGAAGATTATGAATCAATAGGGCCTCATGTGTCTGCCGCGATAAAGGCAAAAGAGAAAGGGTACACATTCGAACCGGGGCAGATAATAAAGTATATAATTGTCAAAGGAAGTGGGAGCATATCTGACAAGGCGTTCATACTTGAAGACGTGCTCGACAGGAAGTTAGAATACGACCCAGAATATTACATAAACAACCAAGTAATACCCGCAGTTGAAAAGATATTTGAAGCAGTAGGTATTAGCAAAGATGAGTTGCTTGGTAAGGTCCAAACGAAACTTGGAGGATTTTTTGGTGATTGAAATGGAAGAAAAAATGGATGAAAAAACAATTGAAAAATACAAAAAGGCAGGAGATATTGCGAAAAAAGTTCATGCTCTCGCAAGAGAAATAATCAAACCAAATGTTAAAGCGCTGGATGTTGCTGAAAAACTGGAAAATGAGATAATAAAACTCGGTGGTTTTCCGGCGTGGCCCATGAATATTTCCATAAACGAAATAGCAGCCCACTGGACTCCTTCAATGAACGACGAGACTGTCTTCAAAAAGGGTGATGTCGTGAAAGTGGATGTCGGCGTGCATGTTGACGGATTCATAGCAGACACCGCAAGGACGATTGAAGTCGGAGACACCAAATGGAATGACTTGATTAAGGCAAGTGAGGAAGCAGTCAGGGCAGCCATTGACATCGCGAAGCCCGGCATTGAAGTTTCAAAGATAGGTGCTGTAGTTGAAGATACAATCAAAAGTAAAGGATTTAACCCAATCGCAAACTTAACTGGACATGGATTGCAAGAATATGAGAATCACACCCCTCCAACTATCCCGAACTTTGACAATAAAAGTAATGTGAAATTGGAAAAGGGGATGGCAATTGCAATTGAGCCTTTCGTAACAAATGGAATTGGCAGAGTGGTAGACGCATTCAACTCAGAAATATATATGCTCGAAAATCCAAAGCCTGTGAGGAACGCAACTGCAAGAAAAATTTTGAATATTGTCATGGACAAGTATAAGACGCTACCATTTGGGAAAAGGTGGCTCGCGAAAGAAGTTAGCGGATTCGGACTGGAGATTGCATTAAGGGAACTCGTGAGAAATGGTTCACTCCACAATTTTTCAGTATTGAAAGAAGAAAGCAATGGGATGGTAGCCCAAACAGAGCACACACTTCTTATGCTGGATGAACCTATTGTAACTACACTTTAGAATTTCCAGAATAGAAAAAGCTTAACAGCAATTCAACAAAGAATGAACTATTTGTCCACACCCCGTGTAATATATCAAGGTTATCATTCGACAAAACAAAAACTATTGCTTCTTTTTTATCAACAACAATAAAATTGCTTCGTATCTTTTTTTTAGGAAACTTAATCTTTACTTTAACGCCTTTTTTTGATAGTTTATTCAATAAGTTATTCACTTTTTCAACTTTCGTAACGCACTTATCTGAAGAATATACCAAAACCTCTTTTTTCGCAGAAACCATGGTCTGCTTAAGTTTATCCAAAATATGCATCCCCTTTATCAGCACAAATCCTCCTTTTTTAACACTTGTAGATTTGTCATTAAATTCGTCCAACAACAGGTGTTTAATTTTGTTTATTTTTTTAATCTCATTCTCTTTAACACTTTGCATGACTTTATTTGGGTTAACTGCCGTAAATTTCATTGGACGGGAGAGAACTGTTTCAACAAACCCTTTTTTTTCAAGTGTGGAAAGAACCTCATAAATTTTACCATAAGGAATATTGCATATAGTGCTAACATCCTTCGCGCTTGCAGTTCCAAGTGTCGCCAGTGTTGTATAAACCTTGGATTCATATTGTGTTAACCCAATTGAATTAAGCAAAGCCATTATATCAGTGCGTGCCATGTATTATACTACACATTCTTTATGTATAAATGGCAATGGAAACAAAACGCGAAAAAGTATCATATGGTTATCCCCCATGGGAGGATTACTTTTTCTTACCCCAATTTTCTTTTGTCTTGCATTTCGGGTCAAGACACATTGTAAATGGGCGCTTTCCCTTTCTTATGACCTTAACGATTGGCGTATGGCAATAAGGACAAATTTTACCAGTATTGATTATCTTAGCCCCGCCAGGAAGCGGATAAATATTGTTACATTTCGGATAATTAGTGCACCCCACAAACTTCTTTTTTGTTTTAGGAGAATATAAAATCTTTAACTGCCCAGTCTTGCACTTTGGACATGTCCCGAGCAAACTTTGTTCTTCCTGTGTGTCAAGAATCGCTTTTTCTATCTTCGGCCCGATTTTTTTCTCATTTTCCTTAAATTCTTTTGATATCTTTTTAATTACCTTAACTGCATCTTTTATGACTTTCTCGCGCTTTATTTTCCCTTTCTCTACTTTCTCCATTTCATTCTCGAATTCCCTAGTGAGGTTTTCCGATGTTAAGTCCGGAACATTTTCAGCAAGAGCTTTCCCGACAGCCATGCCCAACTTTGTAACTTTTATACTTTTGTCTTCAATATACCCCCTATCATAAAGGGTCTGTAATATTGACGCCCTGGTTGCCTTTGTGCCAAGATTAACCTTTTCGAGCTCCTTAACAATTGAACCTTGTGAGTATCTGCTTGGGGGTTGTGTCTCCTTTTCAACAAGCTCAATTTTTTTGACCTTAAAATTGTCACCCTTTTCAATTTTTGGAAATTCTGCCTCTTCAAGCTTTGAGTATGACCCATAATAATTCATCCAATTCTTCTCCAATGTCTTTGAGCCCGTCGCCACAAATTCTTCCTTGCCTATGTCAAAAACAACTTTTGTGGATTCTCGTATTGCAGGTTCTCCAAATACTGCGAGAAATCTTCTGACTATTAAATCATAAAGCTTTTTTTCATCTGCACGCAGAGTGGAAATATCTGGCACTTCTTTTGTCGGGTAAATAGCAGGGTGCGCGGGGTCATCCTTTTTTCCTTCTTTCGGGACAAGTTCTTTTTTTGAAAGAAGTTCTTTAGCAATTTTCTCATATTTTTTAATCTTAGCAAGATTTTTCAAAATAGAGTTATAACCTATTTGTTTCGGAAGCTTCTGAGAGGATGTTCTCGGGTATGAGATATATCCTTTTGTGTATAAATTTTGAGCAATGTCAGATGTTCGCTTTGGAGAATACCCAAAATACCTGTATGCCTCCGTTTGGAGAGATGTCAAGTCAAACGGATTAGGTGGGTCTTTTTTTGTTTTAGTTCTTTTCATCAGCGTGACTACAGCGTCTTCCCTGTCAGCATTTTCATAAGCAGAGTCAACTTCTCTCTTCTTCCAAAACTTTGTCTTTTTGTGATGAGCAACAACCATGGGTTTTGTTTTTATCTCCGCGTAAAGTTCCCAATATGGCTTCGGCTTGAACGCAGCGATTTCCTTTTCGCGCTTTATCAAAAAGTAAAGCATCGGTGTCTGGACTCTTCCGGCAGACAAAAGGTAATGATGAAGTTTTTTCCCATGATGTTTTATTGACAATGTGAGTGCCCTTGAAACATTTACCCCCCAAAGAAAATCAAGAGAGTGCCTTGTGAGTCCAGATTCTACTCTCCCAAAATCGAGATGCTTTTGTATTTTCTCAAATGAATTGATTAAATCTTCTTTTGTCAATGTGGAAAATTTCATTCTCTTTGCGTCTTTCTTATTGAACAAAAATCTAAGAATGTTGTAGCCTATCACGCTTCCTTCCTCATCAAAATCTGTTGCAACTATAAAATCTTTGACACCCTTTGATGCTTCCTTGAAGGTATCATAATATTTTTTTGTGTACTCTGCTTTTTTATTCGCTACAAAAACCGGCACCCATTCCATATCAAATATTGGATATTCCCAACCTTTTTTTGTGTCTTTTAACGCGAAAATATGACCAACTGCCGGGACTGCTACATAAGTGTGTTTTTTTATGTTAAACTCGTAATAATCTACTCCTTCACTTGACTTTTTTACTGCCAACTTTCCCTGTGAAAGAGCAGTAGCTATCTTTTTTGCCGCTGTTGGTTTTTCACATATGATTAAAGTTTTCATTTGAACCTGAACTCCTTTATTACCCCATAAGTTGGACCCTGCTTCGAGAGCTTGCTTTCAAAAAGTGACATCGATAATGCTGTAAATGAACCAAATTCTTTTTTGTAATTCTCTCTTATCTTGTCAAGGAACATCTCTTTATTTCTTGGATTCCTTATTCTTGCTAAAGTTACGTGTGGTGTGAACCTGCGCTCGTCTTTTGGTATGCCAAGCTCCTCAAGTTTAGCCTCAACTATAGTATGTAATTGTCTCAACCCTTCTGATTGGGCGCCCGCCCACAATACTCTAACAAATTCTTCACTTGGAAAGATGCCAACTCCCTGAACATCTACCTCAAAAAGACGAGTGGATTTAACTAAATCATTCAACACATCCAAAATATCCTTTAATTTCTTATCAGAGATATTACCAAAAAATTTTATGTTAATATGAAAATTTTCTTCTTCAACAAATTTCGCGTCAATATCTAATTTTTTAATTTCATTTTGGAAACGAGACAGCTTCTGCGAGATTTCATCAGGAATTTTAATTGCTAAAAAAACTCTTTTCAATAATTCTCCCTCCTATACATCTGAAATGCTAAAAACCCAACGACGACAATAACGACAACACCAATCACAATGTAAACAGTATTGCTTTGAGTTCCAGCATGGGTTACTTCAGTTATATTATTGGAGGTATTACCCTCCGTATTATAAATTGGAAGCTCACTTAAACACAATCCACAATCTGCCTCACAAGTGGAACAATTTTCTCCAACTGTCTGGTTGCATATGCCGTTCCCACAGTATTCAACCAACTTAACCGATGTTACTGCGAATGCTGAAAGATGGTTTATATCTATGGCATAAAGGTAATTATCCCCAGAAGTTCCTTTGTATGATGTAAATTCTGGAACCCATGAATTATTATAATAATGATACACGGTTACATTGTTAGGGTTATAACCATTGCTGATGAACCAACTAACAGGTACTCTTAAATCAACATGCATTGAACTAATTTCACTATCAAAATTTGTGGACACCGTGAAGTACTGGTAAATAACACCTGGCGCGCCAGGAATTCCAAACGGCGGTGTGTCTCCACTTGATTTCACTGTGAGCTGAGCATTGGTAGTTAAGTTACTTAGATATAACTTTATCATATCAACCGCTATGGCCGAACTTTTCACGTCTACATCAATCTCTTTGTTTGGTTCCAAGCTCTGCCAAAAGAATACCTCACTTACAACTTCGTTATTCTGTTGTGTGGTGTTCCCACCGCTGGCTCCAGCTTCATTATTTTCATTGCCCGACTCCCCTGCTGATGTAGTAAAGTTGTAACAAGTTGAGTTATAGACGTTTCCCTGATAATCCTCAGCGATAATCTGGTAATAATATGTATACGAAGATGACAAACCGCTAAAGTATGCGGAGTGAGTAGTTCCCCAGTCAGTATTTTTTGATTCCCTCAAATCTGAACAATCTGATTTTCTATACAAATACACTGTTGATTTAGCATACTCGTCCGTCTTAAAATGAATTGTTGCCGATGAATTTGATTTACTAACATAAACTCCATTTAAACTTGGTGGTGTGTCATCATAGATGGTAAATTCACGATAGCTTGAGTTATAATTGCCACTCGAGTCAACACAATAAACTGTTATGTTGTGGTTTCCGTTCTTAAGTGGGCCAAGAGTTGATATAAAATACTCATTTGATTTGTTAAGAGAAACATTCGATGCACCATCAAGGGAGTAGGTACATGTCTCAACGTCATGGGATGAACTCACGTTGGTGTTTACAAAACAAGATGTGTAAACTTTATCCTCTGGAGAGCTAATTATGACATCCGGGGGTGTTGTGTCATTCACCACAACAAGTGTCGAAAATCTATTTACATAAACTGTTGTTTCTGTTGACGAGTCAGTATAACAGTCAACATTGTTAGTTGTGCACGCGTTTAGTTTAACACAAGATGAAAAATCATCTGGAATCCCCCTACCACAAGAGTAAACACCATCATATCCTGAAGAATTAGGGGAGAAAGTAATCTTCGCGTAGTCAGCATTTAAAAGATCCGTGCAGTTATTTTCTTCACAAATTTTGTCTTTAATCAGATTCTTGTCCAGGTATAGTGTCAAATAAGGCGTCATCCCATAATTTGAGGTTATGTTATTCAACTGCGAATCATTTTCTTTAAATGCAAAGTTGTAATCCCACCACACATTTGTCCCATTGACATCAACTAATGTCACATTAAAGCTTGTCGAGTTCAAAGTGATGTTAAATGTTTGATTGTTCCAAACAGATGCTCCGTTTGGATAAATCGCCGACGCATTTGTTTCCGCTATCCACTTTGTCGTGTTCATCTGTGAGATTTCATAAAATTCTTTCGTGCGATTTATTAAATTCCCTGAAGTATCGTTAGCGTAAACAACAAAATAGTTCCAACCCGGATAATTAAGTGTAACAGCGGTGTTGTTCACAACAGGCGTCATGCTTCCATAAAACAAAGTCGTGTTGCTTCCGCCATTTAGATTATACCACACACTACTTACATTCGTGTCATCTGAAACAGTAATGTTAAGCCAAGGAGTAGTTGTGTTTTGGGGGTATGATGAGTTAATGGTTATGCTTGGGTACGTCGCGTCTACTGTCAAGTTTTTAACAACAACAGATGTTGAATTTCCGAGAGAGTTAACCGCAGTTATCGTTAAGTTATACATACCTGAAGGGAGGTTAACTGTTGGGATGGTTGTATCCCAATAATTCGTGGCTTCGACTTTCGATAAATTTCCGCTTCTTAAAACGCTACCAGTACTATTTGTCAATTGATAACCAACAGTGGAAACCAAAGATGTGTTACAAAATGCGGATATATTGACATGCACTCCAGAAACACTTAATGATTGTCCATCTATTGGAGAATAAACTTTTAAGTCTGGGACAACATTTTGAGGTACAATAGATATGCTATCTGTTGCACTCTTAACATCTCCTAAGATATCACTGTCTAACTTCACAAAGAAATCCCAAGTTGTATTCATCTGCCCGCTAGCATTGATTACCCATGTGACTAAACAATAATCTCCATCCTGCATATTTTGAAGACAACTTAGATTAGAAGAATAAATAGGATTTTGGCTGGTGTTGGTATACTGTGGATGTGTTGTCGTGAAAAATGGCGACCCAGAATCCATTGGAACAATACCTTTATATTTCAATCCTAATACAGACGCGTAAACATCAATCCTCGGAAATGTCAAACCACTTCCAACACTCTTCCTTTTATCTGTTACATTAACGCCATAATCTTTAAGGTATTTTAAAGCGGCATCCTTGTCAAGATTTGAGCCCATTCTCATCTTGTTGTACTGATCCATCAATAGAATTGCTCCAGCGACATGTGGCGCAGCCATTGATGTTCCAGAAAGATAGCACCAATCAGAATTTGAATAACATCCCAATTCAGGACTGGAATTATAAATCATAGTAGAATAGATATTTGTTCCAGGGGCAAGCACATCCAAAATTGGAGCGACATTTGAGTAATCTGCGACAGTATCATTTTTGTCAACTGCCCCAACAGATATAACATTTCCAATACATGCCGGTGCAGATATCCCACTAGGACTACCATCATTCCCAGATGCAGCGACAACAACTAATCCAGCATTCGTCGCATTGTTTATTGCGGAAGTCAGCGCTGAAAAGTTTCCTTCACACGACGAAACACTATCAAACAAAGTGTCGCTCCCCAAACTCATTGTTATAACCGATATGTTATACTTTGTCGCATTTGAAACACACCAGTCGATACCTGCAAGAATACTTTCAGTCGTTCCTGAACCTGTTGCGTTCATCACTTTTACCGGAACAAACTTGGCATCTGGGGCAACACCTCTGTAAGTTGTGTCATTTGAGACAATTATCCCCGCGACATGTGTCCCATGCCCATATTCGTCCATTGGGTCTGCATCGTAACTATCATTACAATTGACACCATTACAAAAGTCATATCCACTATTGTTAAAATATGCATGCGCTAAATTTGGATGAGTGTAATTGACACCACTATCTAAAATACATACTGTTTGATTTACACCTGTTATGTTAACTCCATGATATTGGATGTCCCATGTGTCATTTGCCCTTATCTGTGGGACACTCTCGTTAAGAGCAGCATGAAATACTCTATTTGGCACAACATCTGCAACATAAGGATTCCCCTTCAAATCATCAAGCTGTGGGGGTGTCAATTCAACTGCGACAATATTAAGAGTGGAGTATTTATGGATAACCTTAATGTTGGGAGATGTACTTAAAAATTTATCCTGAAGAGATTTGACATTTGATTTCATTGAATTTATACTAAATCCTTTCTGTGAATTAGTATTAGTTCCTTTTAATAAAATTATATACTGCCCATTTGGAGATACTTCAAAATTTTTAACATTATTCGTTGCAGGGATGTAGTTATTCTTATGTGTTGGATCAAGAGTTGCGTTTACATTTCCACAATAACCTCCGTTACACGAAATGTTTACTGTGTATTCAAACAATCCATTTTTTGAAACATTCTTGCTTGACAACGGGTAAATTGTGTTGACATTCAATGTTCCATTTTGAACAACCGATAGAGTGTAGTTCCCCCCTGCAGAAGAAATATCCCACACTTCAATATAATAAGTTCCATTGATAGTTGGTTTAAAATCAATTTCTGATAAGCAACCTTTGTAATCCGTCAAACTACAGCTACCAACATCATCATTGTACTTCGCAATTGAATAATTTGGATAATACAAGATTAGATAAGTGTCTACAATCCTTCCACCAGGATTGTTTGTTTTGATTATGTATGTCTTTCCAGCAGTTGCATTGAATTTCACAAAATCTGACTCGCCATAGTAATAAAATGAATGGCTTTGCAACGTGTTGTTAGTGTAACTCCAATTAGCATCTGTGAAATAGTCGTCAGGTTCAAACGAATCAGAAGGTCCTGGCGGGATTGTATCATTGACAGACACATTAAATTGCCCACTTTTTATGTAATAATCGGAAACCTCGATGTAATATGTCCCATTCGTAGGGGCATACCATGTAACCAAAGAATTAGCATTTTGAACACCCGTAAAATATGTGTCATCATCATATTTTAACAAACTAAAAGACGCGTTGTATAACTTGAGATAGGTATCAGTATTAGTAGTTATATTTTGTGTTTTAATGATATATTTTGTTCCAGCGACTGCCGAAAATTTCGTGTAATTAGCTGAACCCACTTCATTAAAAGATTGGGTTATTGGCGTCCCGTCCGCTTGTAGCTGTGTAATTGTTGGCTTGTAAACCCTAATTGTATAATTGCCTCCCTTTCCATACCTGTCCCACACCGAAGCATAATATGTCCCATCTGAAGTGCAGTTCCAAACAATCCGAGAATTTAAATAAATAGAATCATCGTCATTTTCTTTTATTACCGTCATCCCATTAGTATTATATAATGTTAGATAAGTATCTGTGCCGGGTGTTTTGTTGTATGTCTCAATTACATAGATATTCCCTGCTATCGCATTGAATTTAAAATAATCTTTATCGTTGGAAAAAAACGAGAATTGCTTAGAAATTTTTGTCCCATTTGTTGACAACTCAGTTGAGTTAAAATACGCATTGTCTCTCTCACTTACCGGAGAGGTTGTGTTGATTACATTTAATGTGTATGTAGCGGTAGAGTAATAACTGTACTCTAGTTTTACATAAATTGTCTCATTTGAATCACAATAAAAAATATCCTTTGGGGATTTAATTACATACTCACTTCCATTGTAATAATAGTTAAAGCTAACAAGATTTAGTGACGAGCCATATACTTGGATATATATATTTGAATCGTTTGTGGTTATGTTATATGACTCATTTTCTACACAGTTAAATTTTACCCAATCCACATCTGTTGTTGTATGAAAAGTGTGAGTTTGGATTGAACCATTAGTTGGAATCGATGACGCATATCCTGGTTCGTTATCATACTCATAATCATCAGGAGACACGGCAAGAGATGAAAATGAATTTGCCGAGATATCAGTGAAAATATGCTTAGCTATCGCTTGAGGTTTTTCTATCTGGATTTTTTGCCCCAAATCCGCATGTGCTACACCAAAAATTAAGATTAATAGTATAATCAAAACTAAACCTTTGCTTACCCCCATATAAACACTTATAATATAGGCAATATATATAAATTGCGGTTAAAAAATCAAAAAAGGAGAAAAAAGAAACTACTTCTTTTTAATTCCAAGTAACTCCGGTTTTAGGAACAAAATTGCCCCTCCAATAATTGCAAGGACAATGATACCAACTATTAATGGACTCATCTCGCTGCTTGTTGGAGGTAATGAAGAACCACCATTCTCATTTATTGGAGTTGTTGGAGTTGTTGTCCCGTTTTCCGTTGGAGCTGTAGGCTCAGTTGTCGTACCCTGTGTTAACTTGTCAAGCGTGAAGTATGCCTTTCCAAGCTCGATTTTGCTCAAATAAATCGAAATGTCATTTATACCGTCGCCGTTAATGTCAACATTCTTTGTTTCACCAACTGCAAGAGTTATGTTTGTTGGTGTTGATGCCACTTGGACTTTTGCACTATCTTGTGTCAATTCCATCAATGTTATAGTATGGTTCTCACTCATCCAAGTAAGTATGACATTATCCCCAACAACCATTGGCGCTTCGAATGTTCCACCAGTCCACACATTATTTGTTGGTTGTGGAGGAAGTCCACCTGTGCTGCCGCTTGAACCTGTATTTGTATTATCGTTATTAGATGTCGTCTGTTCTCCGCCGACAGCCCATGTAGAGAAATGAGTTGTGTTGCCCCACACATAATGGGCTGTGGTGTTCACCCCACCGGGTATTTTTACCCATTTTTGTATAGTATTGTTGTAATAATACAATCTCATCGTGCTTACATCTATGTTCGACGGCAAATCAGCAGGGTTGTAATATACTTTTATAATGGCATACCCGAAATTAGCAACATTTGAACCAACGAAGAAATACAATCCTACCTCAACATCTCCAACTTTTGCAGAGGGATAGGGTTTACTATCCAGTTTAAACAATTGTAAATCTATACTCAAATTGCTGTTTGGAGTTAATTCAAGTTCAACAAATTTGTTTGTTGTGCCATTTTCAGTGGAATTTGCCACAATTGTTGTTGTGGTTGATGCATTTAAGGAACCATTGTATTCCACGGTAGTCCTGAAAGTGCTCTGGATTATGTTGCCACTATTACCAAGAACATCAGTACAATTTATATTATAATGATATTGTGTGCCATTATTTAAATTGTTTATAACAAAATGATGAGTGGTATTCCATCCATCTAATGCAGTAGGGGTCCCAAAACTATCTGTCAACCCATAATCTATAAAGCATTTTGCATTTTCATTTGTGTTGAAATCAAATGTTGCGGAATCATTTGCTATACCAATGCCTAAATTTTGGATTAGTGGAGGTGTAGTATCAATTAACAATGGGTATTGAGTTGCGCTGCCAACATTTCCAGTTGTTCCTCCAAAATCCCTTGCAGTTATATTTAATGTATAGTTACCATTGTAATCTTCATTAATTGGAAAAGTACAGTTTATCACAGTGCCATCTGAAGTCAAATCAGTACAATAAGTATACAATGCAGTATCATTTAATGAGTACAATATTGTATCATTTAATTTAACTAATATTTTACTTATGGCTGTCCCAGTACCATTTATCTTTGCGGATACATTGAATGGTGTTTTAGTTGGAGAAATAACAGGGGATATAGTAACAATTGGGTCAACTGTATCTGCTATAGTATATCCAGAAAAATGAGACACATTAAACTTTATAGTCATATTTGGGACAGTACATGAAACATTGTTTATTGTGATATTGTACGGGGTCCCTAAAGTTGTATTTATATTTGGTATATCACTCGTGTTGATGCCACTCATATTTAAGAAATTACTATCACTAAATGGGGTATTGTAAAACTCAATTTCCGCGCTACCATTCAAACTAGCAAACATAGAAGTATTAACAAACAAAGATGCGTTGCCAAATGCGTGCGGTACAGGAACCCTAAAGTTTATTGCATTAAATAGGTTAAATAATGCTCCCATAGTCGCGTCATCAAATAAATTTAACCCATAAAATTGGATAAACATAACTTCTTTAAATCCATCCCATAAATGAAATTCAAACTGTGTTCCATTCTCACTAACGAATGTGCCTCCAGTTCCGTTTAACTCAGCAGTAACTGACAAGTTCGCATCAGTAAAATTAGTTATATTGCATAAATTAGTGGAGAGTTTTATATTTTCATCATCATATGTTAACCCCAATCCTTTGTATATCACAACATCAGAAAAATTAATACCTTCCCACCCATTATTGTCTTTAACAACTACAAAAAGAGGGTATGTTTGAAAGATACCACCTGTGGAATTATAATTTGTAGTGTTAAATGGAATTATAACACTCCATGTTGTGTTTGTTGGATCAATAGGGGACATATTATATCTAAGGGTTACATTTGGAATGCTAGATCCATTAAAATCGACATATACTTCTGAGATGTTGTTACCTGTTGGGTTAACTATAACTGTTACATTCAAATTCTGGTTGCCATTTGTTGCATATGGACATACCAAATTATCAGGGGTCGGAATTGGAGGGTTAACTATTGGAGGCATCGCATCTATTGACACATTAACAGCGGTATCATTTATTGATGTATCATTGTCAACAACTGCTATGAAAGTGTTTCCTTCTGAATCAGGGACATTAAATAATGTATTGTTACATGAAAATAAATTTCCGGCCGAGTTATATGCAGTACAAATTTCGACAAGTGCGCTAGAGTTACTAGCATTTATCCAATAAAATGTTACATTATTCGCAGTAGTATTAGTTGCTGCAGTGAAAACAGTTTCATTTATAGAAGTTATAACTGAATTGTTAACTGGATTTGTTATATTAACATATTGTGCTGGCAACGCAGATGCGGCACTAACAAATATTAATGACGCTAAACCTACAATCATAATTGCCAAAAACACCTTAAGTTGTGACGATGCTTTTGAAGAATTTGGTATAAAATCGTCTAATTTCATAAAATCTCCCTCCGATAAGTTACCCCTATAGAACATTTGGAGGATTCATTCTTTTAAAAAGGTATTGGTAAAAAATTCTCTTTGGTACAGCTTTCTCCCTTTAAGAGAAAGATGTTAATATTGACGAGCTACCCAGACAATTTCCTTTGCTGGCTTTCCGCAAACTGCGCATTTCTTGCCTTTTGCTGCCTTCCTTGAAGTTTCAACGCTCTCCTCGACGGACTTTTCGCCGTTGGCAAAAAGCTGAACTCCCCTAACCTTGATTGTTTCTTCCTTAAGCTTTTCAACGCATTTCTGTGAGTTGCAAAATGGGATTTCAACAAGATGGATTCCTGCATTTATCTCTTTCAAAATACCTTCAAAACTGTCTGCCTTCGCGCGCTTGAAGTTTTCCTCAGCCTTCGCGAACATAAGCTCGGTAATTTCCTCAAACTTCTTTTCAATGGTTTTTGAGCTCAAATCACTAATTGGAATGAATTCTTTGTTCCTGTCAAAGCGCCTTACCAAAACAACTTGGTTTTTCTCGACATCTTTAGGACCTATCTCAATCCTGATTGGAACACCCTTCATTTCCCACTCGTTGAATTTCCATCCCGGCGAATAGTTGTCGCGCGAATCAATTTTTATCCTAAATTTTTTCAGCTTTGACTTAACGCTGTTGGCGAGCCTGAGCGCCGCTTCCTTTTCGTCGTCCTTGTAATAAATTGGGACAATCACTATTTGTATCGGAGCTACTTTTGGCGGCAATACTAATCCGTTGTCGTCGCCGTGAATCGCCGCAAGCATCCCGAGTATTTTGCTTACACCCATTCCGAAAGAAGTCTGGTGGCAGAACTGCTTTTTGTTGTTCTTGTCAACATATGTAACGTCAAACGGCTTCGAGAAATTTAGCCCGAGATTGTGAGTCGTGCCTATCTGCGATATCCTGCCGTCAGGAAGTGGAGAATCATAAGCACATGTATATTCCGCCCCCGCGAACTTGTCCCACTCCGGGCGCTTGAAAAGCATGAAAGGTATTGCCAAATTGTCCTCGACAACTTTCTTGAAAATTGTCATGTCTTCCTTCACCTGCTTGTCTGCGTCATCGTTTGAAACCTGAGCGGTGTGAGACTCTATCCAAAAGAACTCTGCCGTCCTCAACAACGGGAAAATCGCATTTGTCCTTTCGGCGCGGAATGACGGGCGCGTTTCAAAAACCTTGAAAGGTAAGTCTTTGTAGGTTTGAATCCAATAGCTGAAGTAGGGATACATAACAGCTTCGCCTGTCGGGCGGAGAACTTTTGGTATTTCCAAATCCTTGCCGCCATGCCCCTTAGTTATCATAAAAACTTCCGGTGCGAAACCTGTCGCGTGCTCCTTCTCCTTTTCAAGAAGTGTGACCGGAATTGCGGTCGGAGTCCTGATTGGAGAATGTTCCTTTTCGATAAGCTCGCTTTCAAAAAGGCGTTCTACCTCCCTCAAAATTTTTGAGCCCCATGGGGGGTATCCATAAAATCCTCTGGAATTCTCCAGGCGCTTGTCCGCGAGCCCGCATTTCAAAACTACCTGTTCGTACCACTCGCTGAAATTTTTCTTGCCGACAGTAATTCCCTGTAACTTGTCCTTTGCCATCAAAAAGAAAAATATATTTAATCTTATATTCTTTTCCTTACAAAAACAAAAAGCTTTTATAGAACTATCTATAGACTATATATAGGTGATGATAATGGCAGAATACACAAGTATTCAAATATATCCTGAAACAAGAAAAAGTCTTGCTAAATTAAAAGAGAGTAGTAAAGAATCTTATGATGATATTATAAGGAAATTATTAGAATTAATCCCGAAAGGCGACGAAGAAGGAGAGTATACTGAAGAATTCAGAATAGGTATCCTAAACGCAAGACTTAATCTAAAGAAAGGTAAAAAGATAAGCTTAACCAAGGCTAAAGCTAAACTAGGGGTGTGAGTAAAATTTCTTGGAAAATTGAACTTTCGGAGGAAGCATTTAGGGACTTATCTAATCTTGATTTAACAATCTCTAAGCGGGTTATAGACAAGTTGGAAAAATCTGCCAAAGACCCAAAACACTTTTTCAAACGGCTAAAAGGGTGCGATGATTACAAGCTTAAAGTTGGGGACTATAGAATATTAGCACTTTTATTACATGAAAAAAAGATAATCTTCGTAGAAAAAGTAGGACATCGACGGAATATCTACAAAGAAAAACATATTTAATCTGATATATTCTTTCAAAAAATATGAAAGTGTTGATTTGCAGCGCATGGCCTTATGGGTATAACATGCCACATTTGGGGAATTTGGTTTCATCTCTTTTGTCGGGAGATGTTTTTTCCAGGTATTACAAGCTCAAGGAATATGACACTCTTTATGTTTCGGGAACAGACATGCACGGCACCCGCGCGGAATTCGAGGCTGCGAAAAGAGGGATTGATGTGAAGTCACTTCTCGAAGAAAACCACAACAGACTGAAAGAGTTGATAGAACAATTCAACATAAAATTTGACAATTACACCTCAACAGAGAGTCCAATTCATAAAAAGTTTATCACTGATATATACAAAAAAATGGATAAAAATGGATATATAACCACCAAAGTTGAAAAACGCCCCTACTGTAACAATTGTAAGGTTTTTCTCGCGGATGCATTCATAGAAGGTACTTGTCCAAAGTGCGGTTATGAATATGCAAAAGGGAATCAATGTGAGAAATGTGGTGCGCTTCTTGAACCGCAGGATTTAATAAACCCACACTGTAAAATTTGTGGTGGAACAAATATTATTTTCAAAGAAACGAAGCACTGGTTCCTTGACTTAGCGAGGCTCCAGCCAGAGATAGAGAAATATGTTAATTCTCATTCAGAGTGGCAGGATAATGTGAGACATTTCACACTCAATTTATTGAAGCAGGGATTAAAACCAAGAGCTGTAACAAGAGATTTGAAATGGGGGATTCCTGCTCCGTTCAAAGGCGCGGAGGGAAAAGTAATTTATGTTTGGGCTGAGGCGGCATTGGGCTATGTGTCGGCGACAATTGAATATTTCAAAGAAGATGAAAAATGGAAAGAATTCTGGTTCGGGAGTGATGTGAAGCAAATTTACACTCTCGCCAAGGATAATATCCCCTTCCACACAATATTTTTCCCGGCGCAGTTAATGGCATCCCAAGAAGGATACCATCTACCTGACAGCATTTACGCAACAGAATATTTAAACTGGGAAGGTGGGAAAAAATTCTCCAAATCAAAAAAGATTGGGATATTTATTGACGACGCGCTCAAGCTTTTGCCCGCACCCTATTGGAGATTTTACCTGCTTTATGACAGGCCGGAATCAAAGGACACTAACTTTTCATGGAAGGAACTCGAGAAAACAATTAACCAGATTTTAATCGGCGACTTTGGCAACTTTGTCAATAGGGTTTTAAAATTCTTGGAAAGGTATTACGCGCTTAAAGTGCCGAAGGCAGAGCTGACAACAGAAGACAAGGAACTGCTTGACAAAATAGATGTGACTTCAGATGTGATTTCCGGATTTTTGGAAAAAGGCAAGATAAAGGACGCGATGGACGCAGTAGTCAATATATGTAGGGACGCAAACACATACTTCCAGCAGAACGAGCCGTGGAAAAACGAAAACAGACGCGACAGCGTAATTTACGTCGGAGTACAACTAACCAAGGCGCTCGCGGTTTTCATGTATCCTTTCGTTCCGTCGCTGTCGGAGAAGCTGTGGAAAATTCTGAAATTGGACGAAGAAATTAAATGGAGTTCGATTGAATCGGAAATTAAACCAGGACATATCATTAATGCGCCCGAGGTTCTTATTGAAAGAATAGATATAGACGAGATAAAAAAGAAGTACGAAAAGATGAAAGAGTGACACAAGATATAGCGTGGAACTCCAAAACGAAATGTGTTTTCTTCACTTGAAAGTTAGTTTGCTTTTTAATTTTTGTATTCTTCAAAACAACTATTACCAAATTTATACCAAAGTAAATGAGTATATATAAAGAAGTTATGCGTTTAGATAGCGGAGGTAAGAACATGGCGGCAGAAAACACAGAAGAAAACGAAATCAAATTCCAAAGACAATTCAAACTCGGGGAGTTCCCGGAGAATTCTGAATAATTTTATAAGCATCCCTCCCTCTTTCTTTTATATGTTAAAGCCAAACTACGACGACAGCATACTACAGATAAAAGATTTAGTTCTTAATTCAAAAAGGAAAAAGACATTGTTTATATTAATCGATGCTTTCGGGTATAAAATTCTTGAAAAAATAAAGAAAGATAAGTACGTGCGAAAAGTATTGAGAGAATCAAAGTTAAGAAAAATAAGCAGCGTGTTCCCAACGACAACGACGGCGGCAATAACATCCATATTCAGCGGCGAACCGCCCGGAAAGCATGGATTGTATGAATGGAAGGTATACTCCAGTAAAATAAAAATGGAATTTAATCCGCTGCCTTTTGAAGCTGTCGATGAAAAGATGCAAAAGAAATTTGAAAAGATTGCAACTCCATCATTAATCAAGCACAAAGATTTCATAAAAGATTTGCACAAAAAAAGAGTTTCTGTTTATCAAATATACCCTCACGAACTTAAAGGGAGTTTATACAATTTTAACAAAGGGGATTTAGTTTTTTATAGAAATATCGTAGAGGCGGTTGTAAAAACAAAAAATGTAATAAAAAATGAAAAGAAAAAATCTTTCTTTTATTTATACCTCCCACACTACGATGAATCAGAGCATCTAAACGGTCCTTTTTCGGAAGAATCTATTGCATTAATAAAAGAAATTTTTAGATTAATCTACAACGAATTGTTTAGCATAAAAGGAATAAAGATAATCATAACAGCAGACCATGGATGTGTGAGTATTAAAAAGGAAATAAAACTCGAAAGCAAAAAGTGGTTTTGGGAAAATGTTTGGCAGAATTTGAAATCTTGCTGTAGAAGAAAAATATTCCCCGTTGGTGGATCAAGAGATGTGTTCCTTCATGTGAAAGAAAACAAAATCAATTATGTTTTGACTGTATTAAAAAAACGACTTGAGAAATACGCCGAGATATATAAAACAAAAGACTTAATTGATAATGGATTTTTCGGGAAAAAAACGAGTAAACAATTTCTAAAAGATGTGGGCAATATTATAATACTACCAAAAGACAACATAGATATTACATTCTATGTCAAACACAAATTCAACGGCGACCACGGCGGACTAAGCAAAGATGAGCTTTTTGTGCCGCTGATAATCCACTAAAAGAAAAACTATTTCTTCCGTGCACGCTTCTTTCTAAGAAGGGTGTATGGCCCGGCGGAGATTTGAACTCCGGACCTCTGGTTTTCTGAGACCTGAGGTAACCCACAGGCGTCATATAAGACCAGCGCTCCAACCAGGCTTCACCCAAACACCACTTCTTCCGTGCACGCTTCTTTTTAAGAAGGGTGCTTGTTAAGCTACCGGGCCATAAGGTAGGAAATGGAAATATTTATTTAAAAAGTTATCTTTTGGTACACATGGCAAAATACTTATTTACTTCGGAATCTGTGACGGAAGGACACCCTGACAAATTGTGCGACCAAATTTCTGACGAAATACTCGATAAGCTGATAAAACAGGACAAAAACTCTAAAGTTGCCGTCGAAACTCTCGCGACGCGTGGACTCATACTCGTTGCCGGAGAAGTCAGCACCAAGGGATATGTCGATGTTCAAGGAACTGCAAGAAAAGTTGTCCATGAAGTTGGGTATGACAATCCCGAATATGGATTTGATTTTGACTCAATCGCGGTCCTGACTGCACTGCATGAACAGTCGCCGGACATAGCAAGGGGCGTCATTAAGAAGGAGATGGGCGCCGGAGACCAGGGTTTAATGTTCGGTTATGCCACCAACGAAACAAAAGAATTAATGCCTTTACCCATAATGATGGCGCACAAAATTGCGATGCGCCTCGCGGAAGTCAGGAAGAAAAAAATACTTGACTGGGTGCGCCCAGACGGGAAGTCGCAGGTTACAGTCGAATACAAAAACGGAAAGCCTGTCAGGATAGACACAATTGTTGTTTCAACTCAGCATTCTCCAAAAGTCAAGAACAAAAAGATAAGAAAAGAAATAATTGACAAAGTAATTTCTCCTGTCGCGAAAGATTGGATTGATAAGAAAACAAAATTCTACATAAACCCCACTGGAAGATTTGTCATAGGCGGACCAGCAGCGGACACGGGACTCACTGGAAGAAAAATAATAGTTGATACATATGGTGGATTTGGCGCCCATGGTGGAGGATGCTTCTCCGGAAAGGACCCGTCAAAAGTTGACAGGAGCGGAAGTTACATGGCGAGGTATATAGCGAAAAATCTTGTCGCGGCAAAGCTTGCCGAAAAAGTCGAGGTGCAGATTGCCTATGCTATCGGCGTTTCAAAGCCTGTTTCAGTAATGGTAAATTCATTCAACACGGGAATAATCTCAGACGAAAAATTGATTGGAATCGTGAAAAAAGTTTTTGATATGCGCCCGGGAGCAATAATCAAACAACTGAAATTACAGAACCCTATTTACAGAAAAACCGCGGCGTATGGACACTTCGGCAGAAAAGGATTCCCGTGGGAGAAAACAGATAAAATAAACGAAGTAAGACATTACTTATGATTTTTTTCCTCTTTTTTTATCTCATACCATCTTCGGGCGGCTTCTTCCGCTGTTGAAACTTTCTCATCACCGAACACCCATGGCTTGCGCCGCTTTATCTTTTCAATAACCCTCTTCAAAACGTTATGGTAGTTGGTTATCCCTTGCTTTTCGGCAACCGCAAGAATCAGAAGCGCGTCATAAATTAAGTCTCCTATCTCTTCTTCAAAGTTGTCCATGTCATTGTTCTCAATTGCTTCCTTGACTTCGCGCGCCTCATTAAGCGGCTCACCTTTTAGGGAGTATATCGTTTGCTCTTTTAACCACGGGCACTTTCTTAAAGTTTCGTTGATTACATCAATCAATTCGTCTATTTCTTTCACATTATCCCCTGCTTAACAGTAAAGTACCTTCCGCAGAAAAAGCATTGTACCCTTTTGTTCATTAAGTTCTTCTTGTTTCTAGGCAAAAATTTTCTTTTGTTATCACAATATGGGCATTTAAGAGTGATTTCCATGATTAGGACGTTCCTATTTTGATTCCGCCTGTTCCAGGAATTGCTACAGGCTTCCCGCCAAAGCAGCTGCTCAATCCAGATATTCCGTTAACGTAACTTCCCCATATCAAATACAAAATAATCAAAGGTATAACAATGTTAGCTATAAAGATTATTGTTCCTATGACAGGGATTATTTCTAAAATTGAAAGGATATGAAGCACAAAAAGTATTAGAGTTAATACTAATATCAACCACAACGAACTACTTATTGGTGCTATTGCGCTCCCTATTGATGGACCAATCCACGGAAGAGAGGGTCCAAAATAAACACCTAATGCTCCAAAAAATTCACCAAGTATTATGGCAACAACTGCAAGGACCAATCCAAGAGCGGGACAAAAGGTGGAAACTGTTGCGGCGCCGATTGCGGCGCCGATACCAATTATGATTTTAACAATCATCCCAAATGTTCCCTTTAGCATTGGATGAAGCAAAACTTTTAGAGCTATCACTGGGAACAATGTCGCCGCCGCGATTAGCCATGCTTCAACCATATAATAGCAATATTTGAAAAACTATTTAAACAATTCTAAATTTTTATCTTTTATGCTTAATGAAAAAAGGTGGAAAAAAGAGTTTGAAGAAGAATTAAACAAGTTTTGGAAAGAAAAGGGAATTTATGACTTCAAACTTTCGGATGACAAAGAAGTGTTTTCAATAGACACACCTCCACCTTATCCTTCTGGGAAACCTTGGCACATAAGCGCCGTTGCGCATTACTCGCAGATAGATATGATTGCGCGGACAGAAAGAATGATGGGAAAAAATGTGCTGTTTCCTATTGGAATTGACAGAAACGGACTCCCTGTCGAGCTTTACACTGAGAAAAAATACAAAATCCAAATGCATAAGATACCGCGTGAGGAATTTGTTGGGTACTGCAGAAAATCCCTCGACGATTTGGAAGAATATATTGTTGACATAATGCACAAAATTGGATTTAGTGCTGATTTCAAGAATCATCGTTACAGAACTGACTCTGAGGAGTATAGGAAATTGACGCAGGCAACATTTATCGAAATGTGGAAGAAAGGATTAATATATGAAGACACACGTCCGAACAACTACTGCGTCAAAACAAAAACAACAATTGCTGATGCAGAGATAGAGTATAAAGATATAGAGACAAATCTTGTGTATATAAAATTCAAAACAGATAGCGGAAAAGATATTGTTGTAGCTACTACACGTCCAGAGCTTCTTGGCGCCTGCGCAGCCATACTTTACAATCCAAAAGACGAAAGATACAAAGGATTGAATGGAAAGGCGATTGTTCCGATTTATGGACAAAAAGTTCCAATAATTGCACACCCGTACGCCAAACCAGAATTCGGAACAGGAATGGTTATGATTTGTTCCTATGGGGATTATGCCGATGTGAGAATCTTCAGGGAACTCAAGCTTCCGGAAAAAATCCTGATTGATGAAAACGGTAGGATGAACGAAAACTCTGGAAAGTATAAGGGGATGAAAGTCAAAGAAGCGCGGGAAAAAATAACTGAAGACTTAAAGGAAATGGGTGTCGTTGAAAAAGTCGAAAAGATAATGCACAGAACGCCTTTCTCGGAAAGGGGGAAATACCCAATTGAAATAATCCCAATGAAAGAATATTACTTGAAACAGATTCCTTTCCTCGATGACGTGAAAAAATGCGGGGAGAAAATAAAATTCCATCCCGATTATTACAGGCAGATGCTATTTGACTGGATAAACTCAGTCACCATGGACTGGCCAATCACAAGAAGAAGATTCTACGGCACCGAAGTCCCAATTTGGTACTGCAAGAAATGTGGTGCGCCTCACCTTCCGGAGCCTGGAAAATATTACCAGCCATGGAAGGAAAAAGCACCGTTTGAAAAGTGTGAGAAATGTGGCAGTACGGAATTTGTAGGGGATAAAAGAACATTTGACACTTGGATGGATTCCAGCATATCAGCTCTTTTTATATCAGGATATAAAAGAGATGAACAATTGTTCAAAAAAGCATTCCCTGTATCGGTGCGCCCGCAGGCAAAAGATATCATAAGGACTTGGCTTTATTATTCAATATTGAGAACTTATCAGCTTACTAAAAAGTGTGTCTTCAAACACGCGTGGATAAGCGGGTATGGCGTTGACGAGCACGGAAAGAAAATGAGCAAGTCAATAGGGAATGTTGTTGACCCTATACCCTATCTTGAGAAATATGGCGGAGATAGTATAAGGTTCTGGATTGCAGCCGAGACAAACGTCGGAAGCGATTTCAGGTTCTCAGAGTCAAGGCTAGAAACCGCCAAGAAGTTCCTGACAAAACTCTGGAATGTCTCAAGATTCATATCATCATTCGAGCTTAAAGAGGGCGAAGCCGAGCTTATGCCCACGGACAAATGGATTCTTGCGGAGCTCAACAAAACAATCGAGAAAAGCAAAGAGGGGTATGAAGATTTCAACTTTTTCGTTCCGGCGACGGAAATAAAGCACTTTGCATGGAGTATATTTGCGGACCATTATGTCGAGATGGTAAAAGCAAGAGCATACAATAAGGAAGGGTTGTTCACTGAAGCGCAGCAGAGGGGTGCGATAAAGACGCTTTATACTGTACTTGAAAATGTTTTGAAACTTTTGGCGCCGATAACGCCTTTCATCACGGAAAAAATCTGGCTTGAAATTTTCTCAAAGAACTCAATACACACAACCAAGTTTCCGGAAAAAGTTGAAACCGACGACAGCCTGACAGAATTGACAGAAAAAATAATCGAGTTCAACTCAAACATTTGGAAAACAAAAAAAGAAAAAGGCATGTCCCTCAACGCGGACATCGGCGGAATAGAAATTCCAAAAGAGCTTACATTGTTCGCCGAAGACTTGGTAAGAATGCACAAGATTATTTAATACTCGTGCGCTCTTGTGTATCCCGGCTGCCATCGTGGATTCGGCTGCCCTGGAAGCCATATATATTCTTTATACCCTGGAACCGCGCCAGTTGCCGCATATTCAAAAAGTATAGGATCATCTATCACATCCATAAGTTCCCGAATGCGATTTACCATGTCACCAAGAGTCAGCCCTCCCTTTTCCTCTCTTAGTTGCCTGTATTTTTTATTTATTTCTAAAACTTGGGGGTATTCCTCTTCAATCCTCTTGTTGAGCCTTGCTTCAATTTCGCTTTTAGATTTTCCATTCAAGGATGCCCTAATCCTTGCCAGACGTTCCAGTGTTTCCTCGCGAGTAATTGGTGTGCTTTCCATAATTATCACCTCAAAAAATTTACTTATTGTAATTTAAAGGCATCAGATGTATTTAACTTTTTGGTATCAAAGAATTTAAAAAGACACTTGAAATTGTTTTAATGAAATGGATGAAGAAATGTATCATTTGAAAAAACTTGTAGAAAGGCTGGGAAAAATTAGAGGCAGGCATACAGAGTTAGTCAGTTTTTATGTCCCGGCTGGATACAATCTTGACGTCGCAAAAACACAGCTCGCAAATGAGGCAGACACCGCATCAAACATAAAGTCAAAACCAGTTAGGTTGAATGTTATATCTGCGATTGAAAAGATAATAAGTGAACTCAGAAATTTTAAGAAGACACCTGACAACGGCGTCGTTGTGTTTGCCGGAAACATTTCCGACACCGAAGGAAAGCCTGACTTGCAGGTTTGGACAATCATACCACCAGCCCCAATAAATGTAAAATTGTACCGATGTGATTCTTATTTTGTCGTAGAGCCGTTGAAAGAAATGCTTGAAGCAAAGCATGTCTATGGATTGATAGTAATTGACCACAAGGACGCGAATGTCGCACTTCTAAAGGGGAAAAGTGTAATTGAACTCAACAATATGCACTCCTTTGTTCCTGGCAAAATGAAGGCAGGGGGACAGTCAGCCCCGCGTTTCCAGAGGGAAAGACAGGAAGAAATAAAACAATTCTTCAAAAAGGCGGCGGATGTCGCGGCAAATGGTTTCAGGGGAATAAAAAATCTAAATGGTATATTACTAGGTGGACCCGGTCCGGCGAAAGAAGATTTTTACAAAGGGGACTTTCTTCCTGATGACTTGAAGAAAAAAGTCATAACTGTTAAAGACACGAGCGATACAGGAGAACAAGGCTTGCGCCAGCTTATACTTAAAAGCGAAGATGTGCTCTCGCAGGAAGAAATAATCGCCGAAAAAAAGATACTTGATGAATTCTTCAGGCACCTAGCAAAGGATGATGGCTTCGCATCCTATGGTGAATATGAAGTAAAAACAAATCTTGAGAAAGGTGCGGTTGAGAAACTTTTGCTTTCGGAAGCGCTTGAGGAAAGCAAGATAGATGAATTCTCAAACATTGCGAAGCAGTTCGGCACAGAAGTTATTCTTATATCCGAAGAAACCCAGGAAGGGGTTCAATTGCGTGAATTAGGTGGATTTGGAGCGATATTAAGATATAAATCAAACTAAAAAGAGTTAAAAAGGATACACCCCTTAATTATTCTATATCTTTTATGAGGTGATGATAATATGAGTATTTTGGCATTAGCAGCGATGGAGAAGCTTATTAGAAAAGCGGGGGCAAAAAGAGTAAGCGAAAGCGCGAAAAAAGCGCTTAGAGATGTGTTAGAAAAATATGGGGAAAAATTATCCACCAAAGCAGTTATGCTTGCGAAACATGGAGGAAGAACAACAGTTAAAGACGAAGATATAGAATTAGCATTAAAGACTTAATGAAAACATTAATAAATGAATTAAATTTGGTGTTGTAGTATGGAAAAAAGGTTCGCATCTCTTAATGAGTTGAAAATTGGTAGTTTTGTTTTGATTGATAATATTCCTTGTAAGGTTGTTTCTACAATTCATTCAAAGCCTGGAAAACATGGCGCTCCAAAGATAAGGCTGGAAGCCGTCGGAATAGTAGATGGTAGAAGGCGATCAATCGTTTCGTCAGCGGATTCCCGTGTAGAAGTTCCAATCATTGAAAAGAAAAATGCACAGGTTATTTCAATCTCAGGCGACAAAGCGAACGTGATGGACTTGGAAACTTTCGAAACATTTGACATTGATATACCTGACGAATTTAAGGATAAGATTCAGGAGGGTATGAATATTCTTTACTGGGACGTTGGCGTAAAACTGATGAAAGGAGTTAAGTAATCACTTCAAATTCTTTAGTTTTTTTGTAAGTATCTTTGTGTAAGCTACATTTAATATGGAATATCCATATAAAAGTGTTCCAGCTGAGATTGAAGCTATCTTCGACAAATCATCTTGCTGAAACAAAGCTATGACACCTATTAATGTCCCTAATCCAGCAGCCAAAAGGGAATTATAACTCTCACCAATTTCAAGAACATTTGAGGCATACCCTTTTTTAATCGCATCTTGTGTAAAAAATGAAGTTCCATCCAGACATTCCTCAAGAGAGCGCCCTTCGTTTACACTTTTAATGACTTTTTTTATTTCCCAAGCCATCCTTCTATAACCATACATTTTTAACCACTCAAATATTCTGCGGCTTTGTTGACATCATCAAACTCAATAATAATATTTCCCAGAGCATAGTCTTCCTCAACAAAATGTATTTTTCCCACTATAAGAGTCTGCTTGTTGAGTTCAAGTTTTGAAGAATTTCCACTCTTATTTTTTTCAAGAAGATAAAGGACAGTTGTCTTTATTCTGCCATCCTCAACTTTATGTTTTAGATTTTCCAAAAGATTGATGTCAGTGAATTCTGAATAAATTTCCCCTTTTTTCTTTTTGAATTTTACAGGAAATATTTTTTCCAGAGATGAGATTATTTTATCTCCATCCTCTGTTGGATAAAGTGGCGTGGATATTTTTATCTTCATTTTTCTATCTCTTTAAGTAATTTATTTGCTTCAACTGTTGGATTTGGAAATTCAACTCTCCTTGCTATCATCTCCAAATCACCGGAATAATCATTTCTGGAAACTTTTCCCTCAATCACAATTTCCCTACCAAGTATATCAAACTTCCTCACTTCAATTGGATAAAACGAATTATTGTGCTCCTTTGAAAGCTCGAATGCCTCATCTGCCGGAATGCCAAGAAGTTTTTCTGCCTGGCTACCAAAAAACACAACTTTCATATTATCTGTTCCGTCGTCGACAACAGTTGAGATAAACATTGACTTTTTAGGTTCCACTTTACCATGCTCACTACATATCCCATCATGAACTCTTCTCCTGCACTTTGGGCAGACATCAAAGAAAGGATTGTTTTCCAAAATGTTCACGACCGCACCCCTTATCTCGTAAACTCCACCATCAGTTATGTTACTTATCTTTGTCCTTTCAGTATGCTGCCAAATTTGTTCCATTGGTGGAATCTCTTTCGCCTCTGGGATATCAGGATTAACTTCTATCAAACTTGCCGAACGCGCATGAAGCTCAAGTCCATTTAGTCCTTCTTTGACATACGCATTTGTTATTTTGATTATATCTCCCTCGTTGAGCTTTCCTTCTTCTATTAATTTTATCTGCTTGTTATCCCAAAAAACGATTCTCATCCTTCCGGTGGCATCACCAACTAAAAATGAAACTACTTTTCCTTCATTTCCTTTTTTTGTGGTGAACTCTTTTACTGGATAAATCCTGAGAACTCTTGCGACAACTGAGGCGGTTTTTATTCCGGAAAGGATATTTTTGATTTTCAAAAAGCCAGCAGGCGTCTGCTTGAACAATTGAATACCAAATTCATTGGCGATTATATGTGCAGCTCCATCCTTGGAAACAAGCCCAGAAAGCTCGGTGACTTTATCATTTATCTTTTTCTCAATTACACTTTCATCCAAGCCGGTTTTTTCTTTAATCTTCTTTATAATATCATTTAATGGAATTTTTATCATTACACAACACCCTAATGATATTTCTATTTTTTATTATAAAAAGGTTTGTTTTGTGAATGATTTTTATGTGTTTAGGGGTTATTTATTTTCAATATAGAAAAAAATTAAAAGACCAAAACACAAGAAATTTGTATGCCAAGAGGAAGACCTATAAAAACAGACATACGTGAGAGGATAGCTGCGATTCTTCAGCACATGAACATAGCTTATGGATATCAGATATTCAAAATTTACAGGGATGTTTTTGGATATATATCACTGCGCAACTTGTATTACAATGTCAAAAAGGGAATGGAGCTTGGGGAATTTGTGGTTGTTGATGTTAAAAGAGAAAATGGATTATTCACGTGGGGGCAAAATGTTGAACATAAATATTATACCTTAGGCCCTTTTGCTATATTCCCTAAAAAACTGAAGGAAGGCGAAATTAAAAAACTAAATTCATTGAATCGTGAGGAAATAAAGATTGACTGGGAAGATATAATAAAAAAGCAGATAATTAAGTTGGAAAATGAAATTAGAGAATTCAACAAGTCTAAGAGCCGATTTAGATATGAAGATAAAATAAAAATAGAACATTCTATCAAAAGGAAGATAGTTGTCCTTAAGGATTGGTTAAAAGCCAAAGTCGGAAAGAATCAAATACTAAAAGCTAAAATAAATAATCTCAATGAATTAATCAACACACAGACACCATAATTTCCTTTAGAACACTATAAAAAATAAAAATCAAATTTTAAGATAATTTCGAAAAAAAGAATATAATACACCCCTTTATTTCTTTTGGAATTAAAAATACACCCCTTTTGTTCTTTTGGAAGCAATTTTTAACCTCCCCCTCATTTCCAATGGAAATTTCCAATTTTGTATATTATATATTATATTATATATATTATATATATATTTACTATATAGATAATAAATAAATAAATAATATTTTAACCTCTAAATTCAATTTTAAAGTTGTTTTTTCTTATATATTACATAATATAGCTATTATAAATTATATTAACCATTATTTCGCTTGAAATTAAATTCTTTTATTCTTTTAAAGGAAATCATAGTCCCATTGTTGTGTAATACCTATTTTTTCCTTTATTCTGCATGATTTACCGAATATATTTCCATAGGAAATGATGGTATGACTGTCTTCCATCCGTGAAGAAGGCAGATAATAATTATTTCATGTGGAACATATCATAGAGTATACAAATAATTTTAAATAAGTTAATATTATAATTTTCTATGGGGGTAGCTGTTGATAAAATCTTTGAAGACTTTCTAAACAAACAATCTATATTTAATAATAAAGATGCGCTGACAATACAATACACACCTGATAATATCCCTCATAGAGAAGAACAAATAGCTGCATTAGCAAAGATTTTGGCGCCGGCTTTAAGGATGGAGAAACCATCAAATGTTTTTGTATATGGTAAAACAGGTTCCGGAAAATCATTATGTACAAATTATGTTTGTTCTCAATTAAATAAAATTTCAGAATCTAAAAATGTACCACTAAAAGTTGTGTATGTAAACTGTAAAATGAGAAAAGTTGCAGATACAGAATATAGGTTAATTGCTCAACTGGCGCGTGAATTTGGGCAGAATATTCCAGCAACAGGGCTTCCAACAGATGAAGTATATAAAATATTTTTTGAGACTATAGACAAGGACAAAAAGTTGATTATTTTGATTTTAGATGAAGTTGATCAGCTTGTCAAAAAGGTAGGCGACGAAGTTTTGTATAATCTCACAAGAATTAATCAGGAACTAAAAAATGCAAAAATTAACATTATTGGGATATCAAATGATGTTTTATTTATGAATAACATTGACCCAAGAGTAAAATCTTCTCTAAATGAAGAAGAAATGGTATTCCCACCTTATGATGCTCTTCAGTTGAAAGATATTTTATCAGAAAGGGCTAAAATTGCATTTAATAAAGGTTCAATATCAGAATCTGTAATAGCAAAGTGCGCCGCATATGCAGCTAGAGAGCACGGTGACGCAAGGCGTGCCCTTGATTTACTTAGAGTCGCAGGGGAGATAGCTGAAAGGGCGGGAAGGGATAGAGTTGAAGAAAAAGATGTTGACTTGGCAGAAGAAAAGATTGAAAAGGAAACAATTGAAGAGGTAGTTAAAAATCTACCTGTTCAATCTCAATCTGTCCTTTATGCGGCATTTTTGATTCTGAAAAGCAGAGAACCTCCAGTTTATACAGGAGAAATATACGATGTTTACAAAAGTATTTGTGTAAGAACCGCGACAAAGCCGCTTACACAGAGGCGTGTCTCAGATTTGATATCCGAACTTGATATGCTTGGTATAATAAACGCAAAAGTTATTTCCAAGGGTAGATATGGACGAACACGAGAAATAAGCCTTAGTGTTTCAGATGAGATATTAAATAAAATAGAAGATCTTTTGAAGGTAGATCTTAAGTTGTAATTAAAATCCCCGAGGGGTATGTAATATGGAAAATGTGGTGAACAAATTAATCGAGAAAGGATACTTAATTTCTCCAGATGTGGAAATTCTAGACAAAGATATAAATGCTTTCTTAAGTTTCCTGGACTCTCAAAATCCTAAACCAACATTTGTGACAAAAGACACTTATGAAAAATTTAAGGGCACTTTGAAAGGGGAACTTGAAATTAATTATGTTGTAAAGAGGCATGTTGAAAGAAGGAGCGAAGCAGATACGAGAGTTGAGCTCAAGAAGATGTACAAACAGTCAAATAAGAAAATTGACATAAATGACTGGCTTGCCTACTACACTGACAGATTTGAGAGGATTAGCCGCCTTTTGAGAAATAGGATTGAGTTAAGGAATGTCATTTCAATTTCCAGGATATTAAAAACAACGGGCCGCCAGGAAGTCGCGACAATAGGGATGATAAAAGATATACGAAAAACATTCACAGGCGCGCATATAGTGGAAATAGAAGACCCTACAGGACAAATAAAATTAATTATAAAAAAGGATAAAATGCTGAAAGTTGTTGATGATTTGGTTTTAGATGAAGTTATAGGTGTTGTTGGAACAAAATCAAAAGATGTGTTATATCCTTCTAATATAATATTTCCTGATGTTCCAGACAGACCTTTGAAGAAGGCAAAAGATGATGTTTATGCTGCATTTATATCTGACACTCATGTTGGGAGTGATATGTTTCTCCCAAAAGAGTTTGGGATGTTTGCCAAATGGTTGAAGGGAAAGATGGGTTCAGAATCCCAGAGAGAAATAGCCAAGAAGATAAAATATATTTTTGTGATAGGTGATTTGGTTGATGGGGTTGGAATTTACCCCGGACAAGAGAATGAGCTGATTATAAAAGACATTTATGACCAATACAATGAGTTCGCGAAATATTTTGCTGACATACCAGAAGATATACAGATTATTGTTGCTCCAGGGAACCACGATGCGCTAAGGCTCGCAGAGCCACAACATGTTCTATTTGAAGACATTGCAAAGCCAGTTTATCAGATAAACAACATAACTATGACATCAAATCCTGCTGTTGTTAATATTCATGGCATTGATGGTTTTCCAGGATTTGACACGTTGCTTTATCACGGAATGTCGTTTGATAAATTAGTTTCTGATGTTCCATCTCTTAGGAAATATGGTTATGAAAGGGCAGATAAGATTATGGAATTCCTTCTCAAGAAAAGACATCTTGCGCCATCACACGGCTCGACACTGATAAATCCTATGTCAAGAGATTTTCTCGTGATTGACAGCCCAGTCGATGTTTTTGCAAGTGGGCATATTCATTATACAAAAGTTGGGAGATACAAAAATATAACCACTATTGGAACAGGATGCTTCCAGAAGAAAACGCCCTTCCAGGAGAAACTCGGACACAACCCAACTCCAGGGAGAGTTCCAATTTTCAGCTTGAAGAACAACCAAACAAAAGTAATGAGGTTTTTGTGATGGAGATTCAGGAATATTTTGAGTCTATGGAAAAAGAGGTCAAGAAGGCGTACGAACTTGCCACAAAAGCAAGGAAAAACGGCTCCGACCCAGAGGATTATGTAGATATTCCTTTAGCAAAAAACCTTTTTGAGAGAGTGGAAGGATTGATAGGTGCTCTTTCCCCTCAGATTGTCGGCTCCGGAGTCGCAAAAAGATTAGAGGAGCTTGATAAAAAATATGGGAGCGGGGACTGGAGAGTAGCTTTGAAAATTGCGGAAGAAGTTGCCAAGGAAAAATTTTGCAAATTCAAAGACCAAAAAGAAGCTCTTGAAGTAGGCGTAAGAGTTGGACTTGCATACATAACTATGGGTGTCGTGTCTGCTCCGCTTGAGGGATTTATAGAATTTAAAATCAAGGACAGGAACGACGGGAAGAAATACGCGTCATGCTACTTTGCTGGGCCAATAAGAGCTGCAGGCGGAACCGCCGCAGCAGTTACATTATTGATAGCAGATTATTTAAGGAGAGTGTTCGGCTTCGAGTCATTTGATATAACGAAAGAAGAAATAGAAAGAACAAAGGTTGAGGTTGAAGCGTACCATAAAAGTGTTGCAAGGCTCCAATACTTTCCAGCTCCAGAAGAGCTTGACTTTCTTTTATCTAAAATACCCATTGAGATAAATGGAGACCCCACATCAGAAAGAGAAGTTTTAATTTACAAGGACTTGCCAAGAGTTGGCACACCGAAGATAAGAGGGGGGATGTGTCTTGTATTGTGTGAGGGGCTAGCCCAAAAAGCCCCTAAGATTTTAAAGAGAATTGAAAAGTGGGGGGAAGAGTTCGGGCTTTCTGATTGGAATTTCCTAAAAGAGTATGTTGATATAAAAACTAAAGTTCACGCCGGAAAGAAAAGCGACTCGAAAACAATTAAACCAAACGATATTTTCATCCAAGAAACTGTCGCTGGACGTCCAGTGTTTTCGTATCCTATGAGGAAAGGAGGATTTAGACTAAGATATGGGCGTTCAAGATTAAGTGGGCTTGCTGCGGCAAGTTTTAATCCAGCGACTATGCATGTTTTAGGAAATTTCATAGCGACAGGCAGTCAGTTGAGACTGGAGCGCCCCGGAAAAGCATGCGCAGCGACACCTTGTGACACTATTGATGGACCTATTGTCAAACTGTACGATGAAAGCGTTGTGAAAATAAACACAATGGATGATTTTTACAGATACAAAAACAAAATAAAAGATATACTTTTCCTCGGAGACATTTTAGTTGCATATGGAGAATTTACGAGGAATAATCATATATTAGTTCCAAGTCCTTATGTGGAAGAGTGGTGGATTCAAGAATTCAAAAACGCCAACGGAAGCGAGGATGTTTCCTCTCTCGACGCGAAGCAGCTTGCGGGACTTTCTGTAAAATATAATATCCCCCTTCACCCAAGATTAACTCCTTTCTTCAATAATTCCACAGTTGACGGAGTAAAAATGCTTTATGATGCTGTTAAGAATGCAAAGATTGAAGATTCAAATATACTCCTCTCACACTCGAAGGAAACAAAAAAAGTTCTCGAAGACATTTATATCCCCCACAAGCTTGTTGACAAAGGGATTTTAATTGAAGGGGAGGATGCAATAGGATTACTCTACTCATTTGGCTACCTTCCGAAAAATGAATGGAAGGAAACCCCAAGTGAAAAATTTGAAACACCAATAGATTTCATCAACTCTCTTTCTGAAGTTGCCATTAAGGATAGAGCAGGAATTTATGTCGGCTCGCGCCTTGGAAGGCCCGAGAAGGCAAAGCTTAGAAAGATGAAAGGAAGTCCACATGGTTTGTTCCCAGTAGCATCACAGGGGGGGAGAATGAGAAGCATCAACGCCGCGATGGAAGTTAGATATGTTGAAACAAATCTTCCGGTTTTTAGATGTCCTAAATGTGGGGTGGAAAGCGTTTATCCCAAATGCCCAAAGTGCGGGGAGAGATTGAAACCTTTGAGATTTTGTGTTAAGTGTGGAAAGGAAACTGACAAAGAAACCCACTGCGGACTGCGGACTGTTTTCTACACAAAACAAAAGTTGGACATAAAAAAATACGTGAATGATGCGCTTGAAAATCTTGGGGTGTCTATGCCATCTCTTGTGAAAGGGGTGAGGGGGACTTCAAATAAGCTGAGAATTCCGGAGCCTGTTGAAAAGGCTATACTTCGCGCCCTTCATGATGTTTATGTGAACAAAGATGGCACAATTAGATATGATGCAATTGAAACTCCAATTACTCACTTCAAGCCGAAGGAAGTCGGGACTCCAGTTGAAAAGCTGAAAGAACTCGGATACACAACAGACATATATGGAAAACCTCTTGAAGATTCAAATCAAGTTTTAGAGTTATTCCCGCAGGATGTTATACTTCCAGACTGCGAAGACTGGACAGATGTTACCGCGCTCAAGATGGTTTACAACACCGCAGCATTTGTTGATGATGAGCTTCAAAGATATTACAAAACATCAAGTTATTACAATATATCCTCACCAAAAGACATGATTGGCACGCTTATCATTGCCCTTGCACCACACACTTCAGCGGGAATAATAGGGAGGATAATAGGGTTCTCAAAAACACAGTGCTTTTTCGCACATCCATACTTCCATTCCGCCGTCAGACGAAACTGCGACGGCGACGAAGTAGGGTTCATGCTTTTGATGGACGCGCTTTTAAACTTTTCAAGGCAATACCTTCCGGACGCGAGAGGCAGCAGGCACATGGACGCGCCATTGGTACTCACAACAAGGTTAATCCCTGAAGAAGTTGATGATGAGGTTTACAACATGGATATAGTTTCAAGTTACCCCATTGAGTTTTATGAGGCAACCCAAAAGTGGGCGTCGCCATATGATGTGAAAATAAAGCAGGTAAAAGACACCCTTGGAAAGCCAGAGGAATATAAAGGATTTATGTTTACCCACAACGTTTCAGATATGAACATAGGGAACCGCGTTTCGGCGTACAAGACACTTACCACAATTTCTGACAAGGTAAAGCTGCAGATGGAGCTCGCGGAAAAAATCAGGGCTGTCGATAAGTCGGACGTCGCAAGGATTGTTATCGAAAAACACTTCTTGAAAGACATAAAAGGGAATCTTAGAAAGTATACTCATCAGGAAGTCAGGTGCATAAAGTGCAACGAAAAATACAGAAGGATACCTCTTGCCGGTAAGTGCTTGAAATGCGGAGGAAAGCTCGTGCTTACGGTTTCAGAAGGAACAGTGTCGAAATATCTCGGGCCATCGCTGACTCTTGCCGAGAAATATTCCATCCCTGAATATCTGAAGCAGACTTTGGACATATTGAAGAGAAGAGTAGATTCTGTTTTTGGAAAGGAACCCACAAAGCAAAAAGGACTCACAGAATTTTTTGGTGGTTAAGAAAGTTTTACAATTTTTTCAGGAGACACTTGGAACGGCAAGCGCTACGGAACATGGCACCATCACGGCGGAAATATTGATAAACTCAAAGCTTCTGTAAATCTATTATCTTCCCTCAACCAAAATTAATATGCCCTGGACATGATTTTCCATTAGAAATAATAAAGTAATGTAGGAACAACAAGTGAACCCATGCAGTTCGACATGCTTGTTTTTACTTTGTTTGCCAGCACACCTATTCCGGATGCAGCCGCCAGGAAGGCAATACCCAAAACACCGTCGAAGAAAAACGCAGCGGCTGTTATTGCGAGCACAACTATTATTTTTATCCATGTGTAATTTATTCTGTTTTCAAGATTTGCGAATAATTTTCCTACATGCAGCGTCAGTATATAAGAGATAATTCCAACAGTCACCGTGGTAAGCAAGACAAGCACGAATGTTTTTATGTCAAAACTAAACTTTTGCCCTAGCATTTCAATAACACCAATCCTTGCCTTGCCCACTGTGAACAGGAGTATTGTTGAGAATACTATGTCAAATCCGGAAATTGCTCCGATTGAAATCAAAAATTCTTCTTTCTTCTTCAGCATCCATCTTGAGAAAAGGGAAGCTTGCGCTGGACCGACCGCCGGGATGAATGTAAGGAAAAACGACGACAAGAACGCCGAGCCCAAACCCTTTGAAACATCTTTCTTATTAATTGGGATTTTATAAGATTTGATTTGTTTTGGTAGTTTCTGTCTTATTTCAAGCAAAATTGGGAAACCAAAAAATCCAGTGAGCAGTATCATAAGGGGTTGGTTCAGCATTTTCAGCCCGAAATACCCAACCACACCAGACATTAAGAAAATAATAATTGCATAAAGAGGTTTTCTATCTTTTATTATCAAGAGTCCCATAATAATCAACAATCCGAACGGCACATATTTCCTTATTGAATCATACAAGAAGGGAACAAACTTTATTAAAACAGGCGACAACACAACACCAGTTAACAGCGCTGACAAGATGCCAACAGTGATTAATTTTATTGCCGCCAAAGACTTTCCCTCATGGACAAACCTGAATATGGGATGCATCGCGAGAACATTGCTTTCATCCGGGACAAAGAGAAATGTTGAGCGGATTATCTCGAAGAATTGATAAGATACAATCATTGTGACAAAAGTCGGCAGAATCCACCAGTCGCTGAATTGAAAGAGCAGGATACTTCCAATAAAGTTGGGATGTAGTCCCGGAATTAATCCTGTAATAAATCCGAGTGCAAGTCCAATAAGTATTGAAATTAACACATTCATTTTAACATAGATTCATATTTTTTCATCCAGCTTGTTTTCCCATAGGATGGCTTTTTTCTTCCATTAATTATTTTTATTATCTCATTGACAATGTCATCTATTTTTCTGTCGCTGGTGTCTATCTCATGAATTTTCCTGTGCTTGTTTTGAATTGATTCAATCAAACATGAATCAAGAATCTCTGTCTCAACATTTTCCATAACTTTCCTTTTTGGATATTTTCTCCTTTTTAGCCTATGTTCGAGTTTTTTGGGATTGTATCTTAACACAAAACAGAAATCGACTATTTTCGGAGAAATAAACTGCGACAAATGATTGGGGACAATGTAATCTTTTCCCTTTTCAATATATTTTTTTATTGCTTTTGTTATTTTGGTTTCATCAATCACGTAAGAACGAGCGCTCCTATCATATCCTTTGACAATTTTTTCTTTTTTGGCAATTTCTTCCAAGTCAAGAACATTTGCTCCAATTCTTTTGGATAATCGCTTGGCAATTGTGGATTTTCCAACTCCAGGAGTCCCCGTGATACAGATTATCATCTTAAACACTTATGACTTCAATTGGCATGCCAATCCTTCTTTCGAGATTTCTTACCCGCTTTCCATTGCGTCCAAGAATTCTTTTTATTTGGTTTCTGTTAGCATAGATGTATGCAACACCATCTTTGGTTCTTATTTCAACATCCATTCTCAGTTCTTTCTTCAACATTTCCTCAATGCCTTTCTTGGGAGTCACAGGAATCACGACTGTTTCGTCTCCGTAAGAATACATTTCATACTCCACTTCTCCGGAAAAGAAGTCTCTTATCTCAACAAGCGGACGAGCAAGGTCACTTTCAGTCATCCCACTTGGAACCTTAACTGATATATTCAATGAGTACACCTTTGCGACATTCCCATTTTCTATGAAAATCACAGTATCAATAATTGAAGGAATCATTCCTAATTCCACTCTTTTGACAAATCTTTGTATGGAATCAATCGGGGATGTTGCGTGTACTACACCTATCATACCTACACCTGCGAGACGCAAATCCGAGTAAAGAAGGAAATCCTGGTTGTTCCTCATCTCGTCAAAGATGGTGTAATCAGGACGGCTCAAAAGAAGAACGTCGCGTATTTCATCAATGCTGCCGAGCGCCTTGCTGTATTGAGTAATCTCAGCAGGAAGTCTCAAATCCCTTGGCGCCTCGACAGTCTTGACAACTTTATTTTTCTTCATGTAAAACTCAGCGAGAGCTTCTGCGAATGTTGACTTCCCGTGCCCTGGCGCACCAGATATAAGTATGCCTGCGGCGTTGGTTTCAAATCTTTTCGTCAGCTTTTTCGGCAAGTCATAATCACTTAAACTCATTTTCTTGATTGGGCGGACTATTGTTATTTCCCATCCATCTGAGAACGGGGGTTTGGTTATAACAATCCTGTAATCATTTATCTGGGCGATTATTGTTCGCTTGCGTTCGTTTTCTATGAATGAGCCAGGAAGATTCATTTTCCCTCTTTCAACAATTTCCTTTGAGATGTTTTGAATTTCTTCTTTTTCTATCTTTTTCTTGCCAACTTTTGTCATCTCCCAGCTTCCCGGGACACCCTTTTTGGCAATTGGTACCATTCCTTCTCTCAAATGAATTGACATTGTTTTTTCATCAAATAACTTTTCAAAGGAAAGAGGAGACGTCTCAACAATCCTTTCGGTTTCAATGAAAATAACTTTGATACCCTGAGCTCTTGCGGCTTCGGCATCGACTTTGTCAAGAGTTACGAAGTACGCCTCTTCTTTGAGGGCGAGTTCTCTTATCATCGCATCTATTTCGCCAGCCTTCGCATATTTTATCTCGAATTCTTTCGGGCGTTCGCCAATGTAATTTAACTTTACTTTCTTGTTTTTCTTTGAAATTTCCTTTAGCTTCTTCAATTCTTCGAGCCCTAAGAATCCTATTTCTTTTCCGTAGTTTGCCTGGGCTTCGAGCTCAGCTAGTACTGCCTTGTGAACAAGAATCGTGGCTTCTTTTATTTCCTTACCTTCAATCTTCTTGGACATCACACCATCGATTATGGCAGATGTGTCTGGAACATACTTCATGGATACTAAAAGAAAAAGTGCGTTTTTAAAACTATTTATTCCACAATGTTGTGAAGAGGTTATTCAAACCATCACCTATAGCTTTTCCTTTGCTCCCCCACGAAAGCCATAAAACAACAATTGCTGCAAGTCCGACAATTAAGAGAATTATTGCAAGAGTTTCATTTATGACTGCTTTCTTACTCATTTGGCGTCAGCTCTTTGAAACCCGTGTAGTCCCACAGGGCTTTTGGTATCTTGACGCTTCCGTCTTCCTGCTGGTGATTTTCTAATATAGCACAGATTGCCCTTTCGGTTGCTACGCCTGTATTGTTTAACGTGTGGACAAGCTCTTTATTTCCGCCGACTTTTCCGAATTTTATGTTTAGCTTCCTTGCCTGATAATCAGTTGTGTTAGTGGCGGAACCAAGCTCCCTATACCTCTTTTGGCTTGGGAACCACCCTTCCAGGTCATATTTCTTTGCGCCGTTGTCATTCATTTCCCCGCTTGCTATATTGACAATTTGATAAGGAATTTCAAGCGCCTGATAAATTTTTTCGCTTATTTTTACCATTTTTTCATGCCAGTTCCAGGAATCCTCCGGCTTGCAGATAACATACTGCTCCACTTTGTCGAACTGGTGAACTCTAAAAATTCCCTTGGTGTCTTTTCCATGGCTTCCCGCTTCTCTTCTAAAATTAGTTGAGTACCCAACATATTTGATTGGGAGCTCTTTTTCATCTAGGACTTCGTTTGAGTGGTATGATGCAAGTGGCTGTTCTGTCGTGGCAATTAAGTACCAGTTTTCATCTTTTATCGAGTAAAGCTGTTCATCAAAGTCGCCAAGCTCTGCAGCTTCCTTCATATAACTTTTTCTCAGGAGGAATGGTGTCCACATAGGAGTGAATCCCTCTTTTATAATCATATCAAATGCGAATCTGATTAATGCAAGGTTTAGAAGAACACCTTTTCCTTTCAGGAAATAAAATCTCGCGCCCGTTATTTTTGAGGCTTTTTCCACATCAGCGATTTTCAAACTTTCAATCAAGTCTGCGTGCGACTTCGGCGCAAAGTCAAACTCTTTAGGTTCACCCCATTTTCTGACGACAACATTCCCTTCTTCAGTTTCAGCAACAGGAACGCTTTCGTGAAGAATATTGCCAACCTTGTACCTGTACTCGTCTCTTTTTTGAAGAAGTTCTTTGGTCCTGTCTTCGAGCATTGCTATTTCATTAGTTATATTTTTCATCAAGGAAATCTTTTTTTCTCCGCTTCCGCCTTTCTTTTTCAACTCTATGATTTCCTTTGAGACTTCATTTTGTTTGTGCTTCAATTCTTGGAGTTCGGCAACTGCTTCCCTCCATTTGATATCATACTCTATTACTTTGTCCACATTTTTTGTGTCCTTGAATCTCTTCTTTTCAGATTCCCTTATTATATCCGGATTCTCCCGAAACAGCTTTATGTCCAACATATTTTTAAAAATCTCTCAGAAGTTTATAATGTTTTGCAAATAAACAAAAAGATTTATAAACATGTATTACGATTTAATCCCTAGCAATTCTGGTTGATACTATGGAAGGAATATCAAAAGACGAAATGAAACATGGCACAACTACAGTCGGACTTGTAACAAAGGAAGGCGTGGTTGTTGCAGCGGACAAAAGAGCCACAATGGGATACTTAATAGCCCATAAGAATGTCGACAAAGTAGTGGAAATAACGAACAAGATTTTGATGACAACAGCGGGCATGGTGGGCGACGCGCAGATGATAGCCAAGTATCTAAAGGCAGAGCTTGAGCTTTACGAAATTCGAAAGGGAAGACCAATAACCATGAAAGCAGCGTCGACTTTGCTTGCGAACATTTTGTACGGCAACAGATTTAGCGTTCCATTTTACGTTCAGCTTTTGCTGGCGGGTGTAGATGACAGTGGATATCATCTTTACTCTCTCGGACCTGACGGAAGCAACCTTGAAGACAAGTTTATTTCAACTGGCAGCGGAAGCGTGATGGCTTACGGTGTTTTGGAAGACAACTACAAGGACGGAGCTTCGCTTAAGGAAGGAGTCCGAATCGCGGCAAGAGCGATAAAGGCAGCAATGGCGAGAGACATAGCGACAGGCGAAGGGATTGATGTTTACACAATAACTGAAAAGGGGATTACAAAAGTTCCAAAAGATGAAATACAAAAAATAGTGAGCAAGTAGTTTTTTCTGTGATGATAATGAAGAATGGAGACATCCTGAAACAAATCAAGGAAGACTTACCTCCCAACGCACAAATCTCTGACGTGTTTTATGAGGGGGCAAACATAGTACTGTACACAAAAAACAGGGATTTCTTTCTTGATTCAAAGGAAACAATAAGAAGTATTGTGAACAAAGTTAAGAAAAGGGTAGAGTTAAGGATGGACCCGTCAATGCTCGTTCCTCCGGAGGAAACCCAGGACATCATAAGCAAAATTGTTCCCAAAGAGGCGGGGCTTGGAGAAGTTTGGTTTGATTACAAGCGTTCAATCGCGTTTATAGAAGCTCAAAAGCCAGGACTTGTCATAGGAAAAGAAGGACAGGTAATGAATGAGATAAAAGAAAAGACGCTTTGGGTTCCAAAGATAAGACGCGCGCCAGTCATAAATTCTGACTTAATTAAGACAATCAGGTACACATTGTTCCAGAACTCAGAATATCGCAGAGATTTCATGAACAAGATTGGAAAGAAAATTTACATGACAAAATGGGAAAGGGACCCATCGTACTGGGTAAGGGTTTCCGTACTCGGAGCCGGAAGGGAAGTCGGAAGAAGCTGCATGCTATTGCAGACGCCGCTTTCAAACGTGCTCTTGGACACAGGTATAAATGTCGCGTCTCCGGAAAACGCGTTCCCGCACTTTGATGCCCCAGAGTTTGACATTCACAAGATAGACGCAGTTGTGATATCACACGCGCACCTTGACCATAGTGGTGCAGTGCCGTTGCTTTTCAAGTACGGTTACACAGGACCCGTTTACGCGACTGAGCCGACAAGGGACATCATGACACTGCTTCAATTAGATTACATTGATGTCATACAAAGGACTGGAAAGAAGCCACAGTATTCAAGCCGCGAGATAAAGGATGTAATCAAAAACACAATCACATTGGATTACGACGAAGTTACGGATGTAACTGCCGACGTCAGACTTACACTTCACAATGCAGGACACGTTCTCGGAAGTTCGCTTGTCCACTTGAATATTGGAAACGGATATCACAACTTTTTGTACACGGGAGACTTCAAGTATGCGAGAACAAAGCTGCTCGAGCCGGCAATGACGAGATTCCAAAGAGTAGAAACACTTATGATGGAATCCACATACGGCTCAAAGGAGGATGTCCAGCCATCAAGGGAAGAATGTGAAACTCAACTTATAGATATAATCAAATCTACTATTGACAACAAGGGAAAAGTTTTGATTCCCGTTCTTGGTGTCGGGCGCGCCCAGGAAGTAATGCTCATAATCGAAGAAGCAATGCGCCAGAAAAAGATTCCTGAAGTCAGCGTTTATGTTGACGGTATGGTTTGGGATGTTACCGCAATCCACACTACATATCCTGAGTTCATGAACCGTGATGTCAAAAAACAGATATTTGGGGATGATAATAATCCATTTGTAGCGAAGTGTTTTGTGCGTGTCGGCTCTCAGGAAGAAAGGGACAAAATAATCAACAGCAGAAAGCCTTGTATAATACTCGCGACATCAGGTATGCTTACAGGAGGTTCAAGTGTTTATTACTTCCAGAAGCTGGCTCCTAATAAGAAGAATTCAATTGTCTTTGTTTCATACCAAGCTGAGGGAACCTTAGGTCGAAGGGTGCAAAGGGGCGAGAAGCAAGTTCCTGTTGAAACGTTTGGGGGAAAAGTCGAGATGGTTGATACCAAGCTTGCGGTGCATTCTGTTGAGGGGCTTTCAGGGCACTCCGACAGAAACCAATTGATAAACTATGTCAAGCATATGGACCCGAAGCCGAGGAAGGTTATGTTTGTCCATGGGGAAAGCTCGAAGTGCTTGGACTTGGCATCCACTATACACAAGCTTTTGAGAGTGGAAACGACAGCTCCTAGGAATTTGGACGCGACAAGGATAAGGTAGGGAAACCTTAAAATATGCAAATTCTCTTAAAATAAGTGATGTATCATGGAAGAAATAGCAATTACAAAAGGACGTGCAAAATATTCGGGAATATTTGACTTTAGCGCATATTATCGTTTATTATATGATTTGTTTAGAAGTATGGGATATGATGTCGAGGAGCAAAAGTATACCAACAAGACAAAGCCCGAAGGGGATGAAGTGGAGATTGAATGGAACTGTTACAAGAAGGTCGATGATTATTCATTATTCAGGATTTTCGCAAAGACATTAGTTTTGGGATTGCAGAAAAAGCAAGTAGTTGTTGA
>WALP01000004.1 GCA_015522785.1 Candidatus Parvarchaeota archaeon | reverse complement strand
CTCCGTAGACAATATTGCCTCCAAAATGTTTGACTTCTGATTTTTTCAGAAGTGCCAATCTAATAGAATCTACATCTTTTTCTTCTAAGAAATTTTTATATGTTTCCAATTCTTCTTTGAAAAGAAATTTTAAAATTTCGTCCCCCTCAAGCTCATTGACTTTTATTTCCTTCGCTCCAAATCTGTTAGTTTTTAGTATTTCGCCTTTTTCTGCTAACTTTTCTAGATTTGAAATTTCATTTTCATCCAACTTTCTATACCTTTCTTTGGATTCAACAAGCCCATCATCTAATTTTGAGATTATGTAGCTACCACTAGGCGTATATGCTATGCTTGCATCTACAAACCCGCCATATTTGTAATTAAATCCTTCTTTTCTTGCTCTTGCAATGTCTCCTGGAGTTGCAATTTCTAATCCTTTTTCCGCAAGCGTCTTTAATGTATTTTCTATTGGAATTAAATACAAACTATACTCTTCGGTTTCAAATATTTTTTTCATACTAACCCCTCTCTATAATTTTCTCAATATCACTTTCTTCGCATTCTTCAAAATATTTAGATAACATATATATTGGCAGTAAACTAAGGTAAAAAGTTCCAAATGGTAAGATTATGGCATGCTGGGGTGGGAAGACATCTGGTTGTGTTATACTCAATCCTGCTGCTGCTATGTTTATTGCCATCATTGTAGCTCCTGTGCCAATACGTGTGAGTTTCATAGGTAATGGGTCTCTTAACGATTCAACCAGTTTGCTGTAATCTTGTGAATTAACATTTACTGCTTTTTTACCTTTCATATAATACACTTCTTTTTTGCCATTTGAGTATCCAGCAAAAGTGTTACAGAATATACATTTGTCTTTTTGATTCCAATAAACTTTGTCAAATTTGGTACCAATCAATCTTCCTTTGTAAACTGGCATTTCATAACCACTCGAAGTTATAACTTTTCCTATTTTTTCAATTGGGTCATAAAGTATACTCTGTGGGGTTTCTCCTTTTTTGTAAACCTGCCGTGCGATTTTTTCTTCATAGTTTCTTTTTTTTAACATTTTAATCACCTAATCAATCCAACTTGTCTTTTTCCCTTGGATATCAACTCATCAATCTTTTCTTTTTTATCAAAATATGAATTGCCTATTGGGATGTCCTTGTACCTTCTAATATCCGAAAGGGCCATGTCTATGAATGCGCCTACTGCACCTAAAGCTATTGCAACACCACCTATAGCTGCATTTTGTAGAGATGACTCTGACACTATCTTATATATCCCATACATCATAGATGTTGCACTACTCATAAAGAGTGTCCCTGTCATTATACCATAAGTTATGTTACCTATATGCGAAGAGATTCCTCTTTTTGAGAATTGTTTTTCTGCTAAAGTTAGGTCTTCCAATGTTGCTTCTTTTGGGGTTTCTCCATTTATAATGGACATCACTCGTCCTTCTTTATTTTTAAATAAAACTGCAGGTTTGCCATCTTTTTTGTAACCTAACGAATTCTTGCATATATCATCTATTTCATCTGGTTTTATTCCATCTATCCTCTCTTCAAGGGATATAACTTTATCATTGTAATACCCCATTCTAGAGTAGGTATTATACCATGCACGTCTGCCGGATATTCGTCCTGAGTTTTCGTATTTTGGAGTTAACCCATATTCTTTGAGTTTTTTTCGATTAATCATATTAATCACCTTTCTTAACTAAATATTCTATTCTCCCACCTGGAGGTTGGGGTTGATACATTTCAGTTGCAATTAATGATTGGGATATGCCCGCAAGAAATAATGCAGCACCAAGTTCGTATGTGATAGGCATTATAAGAGTGCCCCCTAAAGCGATTCCAGCTCCAGTAAATCGATTGGAAACAATTTTAGAGAGCAGCCTCTTCTTTTCGTTTTCTTTAATTGCCTTTTTGTGGTTGTCTATACCATCTCTTATTGTCCAATCTAATTTGCCTCTGGTATTAATATACAATTTTCCATCATTAATCTCAATTAGATACCCATCATCTGTCTTTATTGCATCAGTAACATAAGTGCTATCTTCTTTCCCTGAATAAACAATTCTTCCATTTTTATCAATGAGCTTTATTTTTGCACCCCTTAGAATTGATGGATAGGGTGAGACATACAATAAATCTCCAATGAACCCATCAGGATATTCTTTACTCGGGTACATCGCTTTTCCATCCTTTGTCCAAAATATGTATTTGTCACTATCATGCGCAAGAAGCATGTCAACTCCATTAACTTTCCTAAACTCACGTATGTAATCGTGATGTTTACCATAAAATGGGTATATATCTCCATCTTTGAGATACATCCTGTATTTTCCATCATCTTTTGCAATAAGAACATTCTCACCTTCGGGTGTTTCCATGAATCCTTCAACGATTTCATGTTTTCCACCATATTCTGGATATATTTCTCCATTTGGTAGATAGAGGTTGACTGATTTACCGTCTCCAGCTCTTATGACATGTACACCATCTATATCAATCTCACCACCTCGAAAATCATCAATAAATTGGTGCCTGCCGTAAACAATATCTCCATCTTTAGTGAGATATGCCATGCTGTTTCTATCTTTTGTTAGTAAAGCATTGCCAACTGAAAGTTCCTCAATATTGCCAATTATTTTATCATGCGGACCTCCATATAATTTAGTACCTTTTTCTAGGTACACATCTTTTCCACCTATGAAGAATATACCACTGCTGTTTTTGTAATCCTCTTGGATTATATCATCAATTGTTCTATTGTCTTCATGCTTATTTCTTTTTAACATATTAGCGAGGTTTTCAAACATTTTTATCACCCCTTTGCCGAATTTTCTTTATGGCATAATCTCTAATCTTTTGATTTTGAATTTGGTCTAAAAACCATTGGGGAACTCCATTCTCATAGTATTCAATTGCGGCGTCAACTATTATCTTTCCATTTTCTTCTTTTATGTGCTCTGATTTTAGTGTAGGTTCTACCTTATAGAATTCCTTCCTTGAAACTGCTGAACTAATTAATTGCCTAGCAACATTTGGTTTTATGTGTCTTACAATCTTAGATAAATAACCTCCAGGAAGGTATGCGCTATCTCCTTTAATATTGTTTATATCTCTCCAAATGTACTCTAAGGGTGATTTCTCAATTGCCTGTCGAGCATATTCTTTAGTCTCATCATCTTCTATGAATGGACTTTCGATAATATCTACCAATGCTATGCGGTAATCTGGATTTTTTGATTTCGCGAATACATCTATTGCTCTTTTTTGTCTTCTCTTGCTCTTTATTTCCCCTTTGATTATTTTTTCCGGTAGTTCTGGGCGACAATCATTAGGGTTACTATAATACTGAGTATATAATGTGTCATCTATATTTAGGCTGCTACCATTTAGTATCCATCTCAATTGCCCTCTGAATGTATTATTATGATATACATTATGAAATGACTTTTTGAGCAAACCTGATAAACTCATTTTTATCACCCACCTACAACCTCTTCAAGTGTGCTTGCTTTCTCTTTGTGTTCCTTGTATACTTTTCTTGCTAATCTAACTGAATTATAAACACCGTCTGCAGTTGCAGTTAATAGCCATATTGGTAGTGTTGGTAGAGAAATAGCTACAAGTGAAAGTCCTCCAACATAACCAGCTGCCAATGAAAGGGTTTTTCCATGTTCTGAGCTGTCTATTTTATTTATGGACAAACTTGCAGCACCGCCTATTGTTTTTGGAATATACTCTGGAGAATGTTTCTTAATCTCATCTAAATTACGAACTGAATACTTTGCCTCTACGTACGCTGATTCATAAAGCCAACCCCAAAAATCTATTGCCATCCCTGTACTTGCAGCAAATAGCTTTCCATATTCCTTAAGTTTTGATTTATACTCCATTTTTATCACCCACTTACTTTTGTTATCTGTAAGTAGTAACTATACAGTAAAATTTATATATTATGTATGTATTGTATATACTTATATATGGTAATTAAAAAACTGCAAAAATCGGGGAACTCATACTCAGTTTACCTTCCTGTGGACTGGGCAAGGAAAATTAATGGAAAAGAAGTAAAACTTGAGGTTACTCCGCTTGGTATTCTTGAAATTTCCCCAGTGGGCTTGGAAAAGGAGGTATCACTGAAAAAGGATTTAGTGGTAAAATCCTTAGATGTGGATTTTGTGATACGGAACGTTGCAGCGTTGTATGTAGATGGATATGACGAGTTTAGAATACTTTTTGAAAAGGGGTTGGAAAACAAAACTCGCTCAAAATTAAATAAAGAATTGATCAATAGGGGATTAAGCCAATATATAATTGATTTTGATGAAAGAGAGATTTCTTTCAAGATACCTCCCGGATTTTTGCCTCCGGAAGATTTGTGGGAACTAATTCTTCAAAGGGTAAAAAAAGCAATTTTGTCAATTGAGTACGGCGAACATTCTGATGCCAAAGAATACAGAAGGGAGTATATTTTTAATATGCTTATTTTTCAAAGGATGTACACCTCACTTTTAAGAAAGCCATTTCTTATAAGCGGGTTTAAATTTTCTTCTTCGGAAGTTTTTGATATGTTACAAATCCTGTATTCCGCTAAAGAGATGGCTGATTGGATTGTTAAAGAAAAAGTTGATGTTAATGACATAAAGCAATCTGTTAATGTTATGGACATGCTTATGAAATTCATAAAGAAAAAGGATTTCGGCTTGGCTCAAGAGATATCCGCAGTAAAGAAGAAAATAGAAGATAAAGTATTATTCCTTCAAGTTAAGATAATTGAAAGAACTTTGCTTAACTGGTCGCTTCTTTAGGCGAGAATTTCAAGTGCTTTCTCTTTTGTGGTTTTGATTAGCCCTTTTGGAATGCTTACTTCTCCGAGATTTGTTCTTGTCATATCATCTTTTGTATATTCAAATTCTCCAATTTCGGAGTAGGATATAGGCAATATGACTTCATCTTTTTTGAGATCGGTATCATCAATCAACATTTTGTACGCTTCAAGCTTCGATTCCCTCGGCATTTTGAAGTAATTGTCCTTAAATTGCTCAATTTTTTTGACTCCATCTGCTAAGCTTTTAGCCGGATGCTTCGCAAGGAACTTCGCCATGACCAATCCTTCCATTTCAAGCAGTTTCGGATTGTAAATGGCAATTTCTGACAAATCTCCCAAGAGCCAACCTATATCCTGGTAGGGCGTTCCCTTTGTAATCGTTTCTGTGTCGACAAGATAAACCTCGTTTGTTTTCGAGTTGTAAACAAAGTTGCTTAACCTTGGGTCAAATATGATTGTGCTTGATTCTTCTCCTTCCAAATAGGGTATCAATCCTCTGTCTTTTACAAGCGTTTCAAGCCCCTTTTGGCGCTTCGCCTTTCTTGAGGGGATGTCGTGGATTTTTGACATATAATCAACTGCCTTCAAAACAGCGTCTCTTTTTTTGCTTTCTGGGGTGTTAGTGTCTTTTAAATAGTCTTCAAGATTTTCCCCTTCAATTCTTTCCTTTGTGATAATGTACACATCTCCAGCTTTTGTTTTAATTTTCTTGGCATCAACTATTTTTGGAACGTTTAATCCGTATTTTTCGAGCAGTTGTGTGTTGTATATTTCTCTTTCAAATGAACCTTTTGCGGTTTTTATACCCTTATAGTCATCTCTATCATAAAATACTTTATACACAAATTTGTCATCTCCGAACACTTTGGAGTATGTTCCGTTTGTTCCCCCCTCAAATTGCTTCATGCCCGTAAACATGTCGTCGACTAGTTCAGAAATGCCATTATATTCGGCGCTCCCGCTGGATAATCTTTTGTAAGCGCCTTTTAGGAGATTTAATAAATTCATATTTTACCTCACCTGTTACTACTATAAAGTAATTATTTATAAATGTTTCTATTTATAGCTAAATCTAGTTTAGATAAATTGCCATATACCATTTATTCTGCTTTCAGAAGCAGTCAAATGGGCGAAGCGCGTCTTTGTAGTTTATCTCAAATGCGCGAGCCAATCGTTCGGGCGCGCCTTCCAGATAATCCACTTTGTCTGTTTCGAGAAATTGGGAAAGCTCGTCTATGGAATGTATGACTGTTGCTTCTTTTGTGTCCATCCTCATTACCAGCGCGCTTTTTTCGTTTGCAAGAATTTCCAGGTTGAATATATTATTCAGTCTTTCCTGAGAGTAGTAAGCTCCATCTGAAAAACCATGTACGCTCCACCTGTCGGAATCCATAACCTCATATAAATCTCTTGAGAAAACATAATCCCGCGTGTAAAATCCATTGCGGTCGAGGTATTTGCTTATCTCCTGCACTAGTTTTGGTGTTGTCTTCACACTTACTGTTACTTCTCCTTTAAGACGTTGTAGTAATCTGTCAATATCTATTGGTTTCATAATTTCAACCAAATTGTTATAACTGTATTGTGTTTAAATTACTTTCGCTGGCTTGCCTTGAATTCCTCAATGATTTTCAACTCCTCGTCCGTCAAATCGTTTGAGAATTTGCTTTCAATTATTTCAAGGTGGCTTCTTGGAATGAAGACGAAAAGTTCGTCGCCCTCGTGGATATTTCTTCCCACAACACCCTTCGATATAGAAATAGCGACTTTGTCGCCGGATTTTGCTTCCGAAACTGACTTTCCTTCGTTTTGGATTTCCTTTATCTCTCCGACTTCCTTTCCGTCCTTTCTTATGAGGCGCACCTTTGTTTTTATTCTGCCGAAAACCTCGACACCCACAACTGCAGGGTTGCTCTGCCTGAATATATAGCCTTTGAGAACTTTTATTTTTCCGGGCCAAACAAGCTTTTCGTTTGCAATTCTCCTTTCTTCTTCTATCTGCTGTTCCTTCCATTCTTTGTATTTTTCAAATAAGGTGTAAATTATGTTGGCGGAAAATATTTGGATATCATTGTCGTCAGCCAGCTGCTTGACATCTTTCGGGACATCTATATTGAACGCGAATATGACGCCGTGCAGCTTGTTTTTTTCCTTCATGAGCTTGGCTTCGACGACGTCGCTTTTGGTTACTCCTCCAATTCCCGCTTTTCTTATCGGGAGGTTTATCTGCTTGAACATACCCTCGAGGGCCTCCACCGCCCCGACGGAGTCCGCCTTTATGATTACACCTTCATCCTCCCTTTCAAACAGGATGCTCTTTATTTCTTTTGAGAGTTCCTCTTTTGCACTTTCAACTTCTTCTTTCGTGTTGGCAACCCTAAGCGACATTCCCGCGACTGCATTGTCTAGGTTTGGCGCCGAGATTTTTATTCCCGCCGCTGCCGAAACCTCATTTTCAGATTGGAATTGTCCCTTTTCTCTCAATTCCTTCAAAGGCGAAGGCTTCAATATTGCTCTGACCTTTGTGACTATAGGTCCGTCTATGCCACCTATTACAATTGTGTCTCCCTTTTTCAAAATTCCATCATAGAGAATTACATCAATTGTCTTCCCCAGCCCCTTAATTTCTTTTACTTCAAGGATGCTTCCCTTTGCAGGACCGCTTACCTCAATTTTCAGTTTTTCCTCTAGGAATCTTTGGGCAAGTCCAGTTAAGAGCATAAGAAGTTCTCCAATCCCCTCCTTAGTTATCCCTGACACAGGGACTATCGCAACCTTTTTTGTGTAATCTTCCACTCTGTCAAACCTTTCGGATTCAATCCCATAATCAGACAGTGAAATTACCAGCTTGTAAATTTGGTTGTCAAGCTCCTGCTGAACATGTTCCATTTGCTGCTTTATGCTTTCGGAGAAAAACATTGTCTTTTGTGGTTTCCACCCGTGTATCAAATCAATCTTGTTTGCTGCGACTATAAAAGGTACCTTGAATTGTTTCAACATTGATATTGCTTCTCTTGTCTGTGCCTTGAATCCCTCATTTATATCAACCACCAAAATCGCCAAATCTGAAATTGAGCCTCCACGCTTTCTTAGATTTGTAAATGCCTCGTGTCCAGGGGTGTCAATCATTAAAAGTCCGGGTATTGTGAATTTTATATTCATTGAATCCAATGCCTTCCCACAAATTTTCTTTATTACTTCAAGTGGTATTTCTGAAGCACCGACGTGTTGTGTTATAGCACCAGCTTCCTTCCTCGCGACGGTGGTGCCTCTAATAGCATCTAATATTGTCGTTTTACCATGGTCTATATGTCCAACTACTGTTATAATTGGCTGGCGTGTTTTCATGAGTTAACTTATTAAATTTTGATTTAAAAACCTTAGGACAAAATTTATTAAACCCTTGTACCTAAGTTATGGTATGGATGAACCAAACTTTCAAGATGCTGAATCTGAATCTCCTGAACCAAGCGATGTTAGTGGGATATGGAATTTGTTGACTCCCGAACAGAAGAAACGTTTCAAAAAAATTACAGAAAAGAATAAAGAAAATTTAAGTTATATAGGCTAAGCTTTTTCTTTTTTAAAAAGAAAAATCTTGGAAAAAGAAAACTTTTTAGATTAATTTTTTCTCTTTTAGTATTGACATTATTTTGTCGACTTGTTCTTCTGGTGGAACATCAATTCTATCTGTTGTTACTGTCATTAAAATTCCTTTTTCTTTGTAGAAATCAATTAATGGCTCTGTCTTTTCGTGGTAAATTTTTAATCTTTCTTTTATTGCTTCTGGCTTGTCATCATCTCTTTGAATTAATTTTGTCCCACATTTATCACAAATCTCATCTACTTTTGGCTTTAAGTAAAGTAAGTTATATATTGTCCCACATTTTGGACAAATTCTTCTTGAAGAGAGTCGTTTTATAATTATTTCTTCTGGAACATCTAAATTTATTACAACATTGATATTAGTTATCCCTTCAAGTGCTTTTGCCTGTTCAATTGTCCTTGGAAATCCGTCGAGGATAAATCCGTTCTTGGCGTCGTCTTTTTCGAGCCTCTTTTTAAGTGCATTAATGACAATTTCATCTGGAACAAGTTCGCCGCTGTCTTGGTATTTTCTTATTATCCCTCCTATTTCGGGGTCATCTCTCGCAGCCCTCAATAAGTCACCTGTTGATATTGTGGGTATCCCAAGCTTTGGTGCCATCCTTGTGGCATATGTTCCTTTGCCTGCGCCTGGAGGTCCAAGCATGATTACTTTTACCATCACTTATTCACCTTCCGTACCCATCTGACTTTTCGTGGGTTCCTTTTGAGTTTTAGCGCGTTCTTTTCGCACTTTGACGAGCAGAACCATCTAATTTTACCATCATTTTTGACATACATTACACCTTTATGTTCTGCTATTTCTTTTCCGCAAAATGAGCATTTAGGCAATTTCACCGCCTCCCACGTCTAGACAATGGAGCAGCTTCCATTTCTGTGTCTATTAACATTAATATATCACCAATCTTCACAGGCCCCTTTACGTTTCTTCTCAGGACCTTTCCAGCGTCCCTGCCTGCAAGAACTTTGCACCTAATTTGAGTTACTTCTCCCCTTACACCTGTACGTGATACAAATTCAATTACCTTTGCGGGAGTTGAGTCTTTGTAAGTCTCAAATTTCTGCTCTTCTTCTGTTAGAGCTTCCTTTCGTCTTTCTCTTTTTCTTGGCCTTCCTCGCCTTGGCCTTCTATCATTTGTTTTTCTTTCTGCCATTTATCATCACTCTTTCTTTTCGAGTTTTTTGAGTTCTTGAGTAAGATCAACTAACTGCTTCTTTGCGTCTCCAGCATCCAATACTGCCACTGCAGATGTTGGAACTTCTAAGCCAACAGCTGAGCCTAACTCTTTTTTGGATGTTGCGACTACAAAAGGTATTTTCTTTTCATCGCACAATGGAGGCAAGTGCATTACAATTTCGGGTGGGTTTATGTCGTTTGCGACTACAACAAGTTTTGCTTTTTCTCTTTCAATTGCTTTTGTTGCCTCGTTTATACCCTTCCTAACCTTGCCGGTATTTTTTGCGATTTCAATTATTTCCAATGCTTTGTTGACTAACTCTTTTGGTAGTTCAACTTTAGCATAAGTAATAGCCATATATATCCCTCCTTCAAACGGTTTTACCGTTTTCATTAGTCATTTGGTAAAGAAAAGGAAAATTGAGGCATTTATAAATGTTTTCTATTGTCTTATCACATACTATTAATCATCGTTATAGATAATCTGTATTCTTCTATTCTATATATATTACACAAACTTTTAGGATATTATTCTGGAATTTTATAGAAAATTGCTAAGAATTAATCCCGCATATTTTTTTGATTATTTTTATTCTCTCTTTTAATTCTATAAATGGAATTTTATGTACCTCATAGCCAAGTTCTCTGTACGTTTCTTCTATAATTTTACTAATTTTTTTTGAAGTTTCTTCATTTTCCATTCTCACACCATCTTCTTCGAAGAATGGTGCTTGTTCTAGTAGAATTACTTTGTGATACTTTGCATGCTTTTTAATGGCTGAGGTTAGCCATTCCGGGGGTTTAGTCCCCTTACTTTAAAGTAAGCAATGCTTTCTGGTATGTCTATATCTAAAAATGTCAATTCTCCTTTTTTAATCTGTTTATTTCTTTCTAAGGTTCTTATTAATATTTCATATTGAAACTTATGAAAATCTTTAGGATGTCTCTTTCTATTCTTTTGATAGTCTATAAGTATTTGGCGAGGAACTTCGTGTAAAACTTTGTGTCCTTCTTCTTCTAGGTGCTTTATAGTGGTTGTTTTGCCAGAACACGGACCCCCCGTTATGACTATTTTCATTAGGAGATAATTAACCATAATGTTTAATAAATTTTTAGTTGCTTCTTTTTCCTATGAAAGCATTAATTTTAGCTGCGGGTAGAGGAGTTAGGATGGGGCAACTGACGCAGGATACTCCAAAAGTTCTTGTTGGAGTTGCCGGGAAGCCATTTTTATATTACTTATTGAGAAACTTGCAGAAGGCAGGGTTTATAGAAATAGGAGTTGTTGTCGGATACAAGAAGGAAAAGATTTTCGAGTTTGCTAATCGCTTTGGTTTTAATTTGCATTTCATCGAACAGCCTGAGCTTCTTGGGACCGGTGATGCAATTCTTAAATCAAAAGGGTGGATAGGAAACGAAGATTTTGTTGTTGTTATGGGTGACAATTTATACTCCGAAGATGATTTGAAAAATATTTCCAATCTAAAAAATAAGTTTAATTATGTTGCCGCGTTTAAGAGCACCCATCCACAGGACTATGGCGTCCTTGAAACTGCCGGAAGAAATTTGCTGAAGATTGACGAAAAACCTTCGAATCCGAAAAGCGATTTAATTAACACAGGGTTGTATAAGTTCACCCCACAAATTTTTGAGGAACTGCTTAAAATAGGAAAATCCCCAAGGGGTGAACTGGAGCTCACGGACGCGATTACCAATCTTGCTTCATTAGGCAAAGTTAAAATTTATGAGCTAAAAGACTATTGGATTGACATGTCCGTTAAGGATGATTTGCCGAAGGTTGAAGATAGGATTAAAAAGTTGGGTTTATGAAAAGATTTCATATTTTTGTTTCTGGAAAAGTACAGGGTGTTTTCTTCAGAGCAAATGCTACCAAAGTTGCGAATAAGTTAGGAGTTAAAGGTTGGATTAGAAATCTCGATGATGGGAGGGTTGAAGTTGTCGCAGAAGGAAGAAAGGAAAAGCTTGACAAATTAATTAAATGGTTGAAAAAAGGTCCTTTTCTCGCGAAGGTATATGATTTGGTAATTGAGGAAGGAAAACCAACAGGGGAGTTTGAAGAGTTTGAAAGAAGATAATTTAAGACAAGGATATTTTGGATACACATTCTTTTCCCAGCCCATAATACGTCCATAAAAAATATTTTTTCGCGAGTTTTTTATTTTTCTTTCTTTTTGATTTCAATTATAATACCATCTTTCCCCACGTTTACGATTGTGGTGTTGCCAATTTTGTCGCTTTTTCCGAAAGTTTCATGTATATGCCCACAAAGGGCTATTTCAGGTTGCACATTTTCGATTACCTTCCGCACCCCTTTTGAGCCGACATGTTCCCACAGTGCATCAATTGTAGTTCCATACGGCGGTGTGTGTGTAATGAGGATTTTATGCTTTGCATTTTTTATTGGTTCGTGTGCCTTTTCAAGTATTTTTTCGATTTCACTGTCACCAATTTGGAACAATCCAACATCCGCTCCTCCCGCACCAAATATGCCTATCTCATTGTAAAACAAAATTGAACGCCCATGGAGATTATATACCCCTGGCGCATACTGCTTCGCTAGGAATTCCGCGGTTGCAAAGCTTTCATGATTTCCAGGTATAATTATTATTTTTTTGTTTAATTTCTTGAACGGCCCTATAATTCCTGTCAAATCATTTTCAAAAAATGTCAAATCCCCACAAAGGATTATCAAATCCACATCCTCTTTTTTAGCTTTGGCTACCAATTTTTCAATGGTGCTTTTGTCTCCATGCACGTCTGATGCGGCTAGTATTTTCATTTTAATTATGAGTATATCTAAATTTTAGAGTTTTACCCTTTTTGTTTAGACAGGCGTAACCGAATCTTATGAATTGGATTATATCTCCCTCTTTAAGATTTTCAGTTGCTTTTTCCCCTATTCCATTTTCGGTTTTTGCATCTGCCATCAGCACTTCAATAGGAACATTTTCCTTTTCGAAAACCCAGTGGATTACTTTTGTTCCTTGTTTATATTCTTTACTTTCAAATTCCCCAATAATTTCATTTTCCACAACATCAAGTTTTATATTCATCAAATCCATTAGGCGGATTATGTCATCTTGCTTTGCGTTCAGGAAGTCATGCCTGTCCACGTAAAATGTTTCTTCATCTCTGTTGATTTTGTATACTATCTCTCCATGTTCGGGATGATTGGGATGCTTCAATCTTTTTGCCTTGAAATTTTTGGGTATTCCCCGAACTATTAACTTAATCTTATCTTTAACAAAAAAGTACCTATCCGCAATTGGCTCGATTATTTTTCTGTTTTCGCTCTCGAGAACTTCCCAAGGGATAATCGATTCCGTTTTTGAAATTCCTGTATTTATAACAAAGTTTCTTATCGCTTCCGGTTGGAATCCCCTCTTTCTTAAAGAGATTAGAGTAACAAGGCGGGGGTCATCCCATCCTAAATATTCTTTGTTTTCCACTTTTTCCCTTATTACTCTTCCTGACGCCACAACTCCTGCCATATTAAATCTTGCTATTTCTATTATCGTTGGTGGTTTTATATCAAATAACTTTTGTATATATCTTTGCAATTCTGTTCTTTGTTCGAACTCCTTTGAGCGTATTCTATGTGTGATTTTTTCAAATCCATCCATAATAGATGTTGCAAAATCATAATTTGGCCATACTTTGTATCCTGGCTTCCTTATGTGTGATTTTGAAACAATTCTCATTATTGTCGGGTCACGCATAACCGCGTTCTTGTGATCCATGTCTATCTTTAATCTCAATGAAGCTTCACCGTCCTTGAATTCAGAAAACATTTTTTTCCAGAGTTCTAAATTTTCTTTTGCAGTTTGGTTTCTGTGTTCGCATTCCTTTCCTTCATGCCTTAACTTTCTGACTTTCTCAGCTGGGCAAGTGCACACATATGCTTTTCCTTCCTTAATTAGGCTTTCTGAGTACTCGTAAAATTTTTTTATATAGTCTGAAACATAATCAATCCTATTCCATTTCATTCCGAGCCATTTCAAGTCATTTATGGCGTTTTCATAATATTCTTCTTTCGCCTTTTCCGGATTTGTGTCTTCGAATCTCAAATAAAACTTTCCGTTGTACTTTTGGGAATAGTAGTAATTTAGAATTGCCGCCTTTGCATGGCCAATGTGAAGATATTTGCTAGGCTCTGGGGGCCACATCATAACAACTTTTCCAACTTCTGCGTTTGGAAGTTCTGGTAACCCTTGTTTTTCCTTCTTCTTCTCAAGGAGTTCTGGCGCTATTTCTTTTAATCTCTTAATTTGTTCTTCAAGGGATAACTTGTTTACTTCATCCACAATTTCATTTATCTTTTTAATTAGGGATTTGATGTCCTTTTTTAGTTTTGGATTTTCTCCTATCACTTTTGGGATTATCGCTTTCACATGGGATTTCCCATCATGCTCTATTGCATTTTTCAAAGTCCATTTTAATATCAATTCATTCATTCGATAATCACCATTTTTTGTCCATCTTGGAGTATGTGAATATTTTCATTTAGTTTGTATCCTATGGATTCAGCGATTTTGGCTGCGGCTGCCTGCTTTTCAATTCCACCGTGGGTTGGGAAGTAATGCTTTGGCTTTAATATCTGAAGAAATTCCTTTTGGTCTTCTCTTGAGGCGTGTCCGCTTACATGTATATCCTTAAATATCCTGACATTTTTTTCCAAGAGCTTTGTTTCAATTATCTTTCTATTTGCCTCACTTGTGGGTGTAGGAATTACTGTGCAGCTGAATATCACAATGTCATCGTTGCTGAGATGATAAGGGGTTTCGTCATTCGCAATTCTTGATAGCACTGCATTCGGCTCGCCTTGATTGCCAGTACATATAATAAAGTACTTGTCTTTGTCTTTATTTGCCATTCTTAGTGCTTTGTTTACATCCCTTTTATATCCAAACGCTTCTGCGTCTGTGGAAAAGATATGCGCTCTCTTGGCGGCTTGAAGGTAGTTAGTCAAGCTCCTACCTACAAAAATTGGTTTTCTCCCCATTTTCTTTGCTATATTTATTAGTGTGGATAATCTTGCGATGTGAGATGAGAATGTTGTAACAATTATCCCCATATCTCTATGTAAATATCTCATTAGCACATCATTTAGCATCTCGCGTGCAAGCATTTCGGAAGGGGTATGTCCGCTTAGCTCCACCCTTGTTGTATCTGAGATTAGAGCGATACAGTCTTTGCTTATTTCCTTTAATCTTTTATAATCAGGTTTTCTTCCTATAAGTGGGTGGTCGTCAAGTTTGAAATCATTTGCATAGACAATTTTTCCATATGGGGTGTGTATTGCGACAGCACTGGTTTGTGGAGTTGAATGAGTCATATTAACTAATTCAATTGTTATATTATCAGAAACTTTGTATTTTGAGGATGGATTTAGTGGAATTATCTTATTAGGTATCTTTTTGCCTTCAAATGTGTTTTTTACTACTTCAAGTGTGAATGGGGTTCCAATTATTGGAGCTTTTTTGTATCTTGGTGCCAAGAGTCTTACTGCTCCGCAATGGTCTATGTGTGCATGCCCTATGACAATTGCTTTTACCATATCACCCCATTCTTTGTGAAATTGTGTGTCATTTGGAATAGCGTCAATTTTCAGCATTTTTTCATAAGGTAGCTTTGTTAACTCTTCTCCTTCTTCACCTTCGTATTCAACAATCCTGCCAACATTATACCCCATATCAAGGATTATAACTTCATTATCCACTTTTATTGCAGTCATGTTTTTACTTCCGCATTCAGAATATCCACCAACTGCCCATAATTCAATCATTTTTTCACCTTCTCTATTTCTTCATCAAGAATTGCCTTAAACTTGTCAAATAGCAATTCTGTTTCTTTTTTTGTTTTACCCTCAACAGTTATCCTAATGAATGGTGTTGTGTTTGATGCTCTGATTAAAACCCATCCATTCCCTAAGTTTACCCTTACTCCATCTATATCAATTATTTTATATTTTGTTTTTAATCTTTCTTTTAGGTTTGATATAACTTTGAACTTTAACTCGTCATTGCATTTTATTTTTGCACTTGTTTTGTTGTACTTTGGAAGAGTTTTTTTTATTTCAGACAGGGAATTATTCATTCCGCTTAATATTTTTACAATATACAATCCGACTAAGATGCCATCATCGAATGGGAATATTGAGGGGATTGTAAAATGATTCGATGCTTCCATTCCGAAAACAGCGTTATTTTTTTTCACTGCTTCAGCCAGAAAAGCATCTCCAACACGTGTGTATATTGCGTGTCCACCATTTTGTTCTATAACTTCCTCAACCGCTTTTGAGCATTCAACGTTAATGACTACATTTCCTTTATTGTGTGATAAACGTTCTTTTATGATAAAGCTTCCAATTTCGTCCGCTGATAAGACTTCTCCTTCATCATCCACTACTGCAACTCTATCTCCATCTCCATCAAATGCAATTCCTATGTCTGCATTGTTTATCCTTACCTCTTGTCCCAAGTCAAATAACATTTTTGGGGTTGGATTAGGTCCTCTCCCCGGAAATTTGCTACTTGGTTCGTCGTTTATTACAATAACATCACATCCTGCATCTTCAAATATTTTTTTAGCAAATCCAGATGTTGCTCCATTCCCTGGATCCAGCACTACTGATATCTCCTTTTTTATCTTTATTTTATCTAAAACATATTTAATGTACTCTTCTTGCGGAATAGTTTCATTTATTTTTTTGATTGCGCCTTTTCCTTTCAAAAAGTTTTCATTGAAGAAGAATTCCTTTACTTTTGGTACTGCATCTGGAAATCCAGTTCCGTCTTTTTTTCTGAATCTCACCCCGCTGTATTCTGGGGGGTTATGAGATGCTGTTATCTGCGCTCCCGCGTTGGCGTTGGATACAGTGCAGTAAAAATTAAGAACAGGGGTGCATTGCATTCCTATATCAATTACATCCATGCCTGATGAAGCAATTCCTTCTGCAAGAGCTTTTTTAAATTGTTCACCGTCTCGTCTAGTGTCCCTTGCGATAACAACTGTCCCTTTTCCGCCGAGGAATGTCCCGTATGCTTTCCCTATTTTTTTAATAACTTGGGGCGTTAGCTCTTTGTCAATTATTCCTCGTATATCATACGCCCTAAATATGTTTTCCATAAATCACAAAATTTTTTGTTTTTTATAAATATTGTTTAAATAATCTCCTATTGAGTTAAATCTTTCTTTCTTTGACAGCTTTTTGATTATCTTCTGTACTCCAGTTCCATATTGAGCGGCTCTTTTTTTCCTGTTATATACTTTTTCAGGAATTCCTATCTCTTTAGCCAACTTGCGGAGGACAATCTTCTTTTCGTCAGTAGATATCTTATCCTGTGGGGGAATACTAAGCGCAACTTTGATTACATTTTCGTCCAAAAACGGATTTTTAACTTTGAGCCCAAAGTGTTCGCATATCTTTTTGTCTCTCTCAACGTCCTTTTTTATCCCTTCAAGACGTCGTTTGCATTCCTCTTGAACTTGGTTATATCCTTTTTTTAATGCTTCTTCGTGGCTTTTATATCCCGCTAATAATTCATCGCTTCCTGCACCTGTGAATATCATATTTAATCCTATCTTTGAGGCATATTCTGCTGCGAGGTATATTACACATCCTACAGATACTGTGATAACATCATTCATTTTTGTTATCTGTATGACTTTTGGGATGACATGTTCAATTATTTTTTCGTCTATATCCACAATGATATGTTTTGTTGATATCAAATTGGATACACCCTTTGCAAAGGCAACATCCTCGCTTTTTTTGGTGCCAACTGTTATTGGGATAACCTCAATACCTAAGTTAGACAGCAATTTTCCGATAACTGTTGAATCTAATCCCCCTGAAAAGAATAAACCTACCTGCTTCTCATTTTCAACTCCTTTTAGAACAGCATTTTTCAAAGCATCTAACAATTCGTGCATGCATACTCAATATGGTAGCACTTAAATAATTTTACGGGAATTATTAATTGTTGGAGAACTTTCAAGTTGAATGATTCTATCTCTGGCGTATTGGTGTATTTCATGGTATTCATAAAACCCTCTTTTAGTCAAGAAATATGCCGCATTGCGAACTCTTTCCAATGTTTTTATATCATCTTTAAATTCTTCTTTGTTGCCATACTGAATTGTTTTCTTTAAATATTCAATTTCTTCTTTTGTCTTACCTTTTTTGTATAAGTGCACCGCCAATATATAAGACGCGACGGCAAGTGTTTTGTCCAACTTTAACTTGTTTGGCGGGTTTGTGCTCCTCTGCTTTTCAAGAAGTTCAATCCCTGTTTTGTAGTTGGGTTCTATTCTTTCATCCATTGGATTTTTGCTTTTAATTGCGAATGCATATGAAACCCTTAAAAACCCTTCTCCTAAATGATGCTCATCGAATCTAGAATTGTACTCATCAGCAGAATTCAAGGCGAGCTCCAAATAATTTTCTTTAAGTTCATTTTCATACAAATTACCTAACCTTCTATATAAATCAATCAACTTTTCAAGTCTAACTTTTTCAGTCACTTTTATGGAGGGGTCGCTGTAATACTCCACGCTTTTTTTAAGGTATACATCTTTTTCGTTTGCATTAAGAATTAATCTACCTAAGTGGTAATAAATGGGTGCAAGTTGAGTTTTTCTTTCATTATCATCTATAATTCCTTCTAAGTCTTCAAATTCCTTTACCTCTTTTTTTAGGAAATGTAACGCGTCTGTCCTATTACTTTTTCTTAAAAGTATAACTGCAACTTCACCTGTGTTGTAAGCTATCCATCTTTTCAGATTTTTGCGTCTTTCTTTATTTCGTTCGGTGGTTAGTCTGTTTTCATAAATTTTTATTGCCTTCTTAAATAATTCTTCTGCCTGTGTGTCATCTTCTCTTAGAAGGGAGTAACCTAACTTGCTATACATCGTTCCGAGTAGTAAGCTGTTTTCATTTCCTTCATTCTTAAGTTTGTCTATTGTGATTTCTAAGAATTGGGGATATTGTTCTGGGTGTTGTTCCCTTAAATATCCCTCGATAGTAAAGAAAGTGGATGTACCTGGTTTTATCGAACTCATATCGATGATATCATTTAATTCCATCTTAGCATCTATTTGTAAGTGGTAACTAATTACTTATAAATTTTACTTATTGAAATCTTTTCACCGATTTTAATTTTAGTATTTAAATTTGTTGTTTCAAAAACATATTTGGCTGGTTTCTTTGGGAGATAAAACCAAAATGGCGTAGTTTTCCTTATATCAACCACTTTCATATTTTTGTCTATCCACGCCACCATTAATGATTTGCAGAAAAAAGTGTGTATTGACGCGTCAAATCTACTTTCCCTTTTTAGCTCCATCAACACAGTTCCTTTGCGTTTGAACATTAACCCTTTGGACAATTCAAGAGAAGAAGTCAACAGCTCCGCTTTTACTTTTTTTCCATCGAATCCTATGAGAACTTGTTCCATCTAAAATTCCTTCATGTCAAGAGTTAGCGCCTTTTCCTTCTCGCCCTTTTCTTTAAGGAATTCTCTTGCCAATATAAAGTAAACTAACGACAGTGATTTGTTACCCTTGTTGTTGCATGGTATAACCAATTCTATGTTCTCAGTTGTGTTGTTTGTATCGCAGAGTGCAATCACTGGTGTGTTTGATTGGATTGCATCCTTTATGACTTGCTTGTCAAGCCAGGGGTCGGATACAACAACAATGTCCGGTTCTATAAATCCTGAGAATGAAGGATTTGTTAATGTTCCAGGTAAATATCTTCCTGCGATTGCCTTCGCGCCTGTCGCTTTTGCGAACGCCTTGATTGCCTTGTGTCCATTGTCTCTTCTACACACTACCAATATTTTTTCAGGGTCATATCTTGCTAGCAGTTTTGCGGCTGCCTTTATCTTTTCATCTATTTTTGCTATATTTAACACACATAACCCATCTGGCCTTATTTTGTAGATGTATGGCTCCATAAATCCTGTTTTGTATTTTGAGCCTATGTGGATACCTGATTGCAGGTACACATCAACAGGAACCAAAAGATTTTCTGTCATTTTCATTCACCCATTATTTCAAATAATCTGTTTATTTTTGAAACCCGTTCTCCTCCAGTCAAACCAATTTTTATAATTGGTATCTGAAGCCCAACGGCAAGGTCTGCCAAGATGCTGTCGTTTGTTTCTTGGGACCTATGTGAAATTATTGTCGTGTATTTATATTTCTTTGCCAAGTTCACAAATTCAATTGTCTTTGAAAGCGAGCCAACTTGGTTTGGTTTTACGATACACGCATTAGCTGCTCCAAGTTTTGCGCCCTTTTTAAGCCTTTCGGGATTTGTCGTAAACAAATCATCCCCTACGACAAGGGTATTTTTCCCTATCCTGCTTGTGAGCTCCGCGAAACCCCTAAAATCATTTTCGTCGAGAGGGTCTTCAATGTAGTACATATCATATCTATTTTTTAAGTATCTAACGAACCTTATCTGCTCAGCCGTATCTTTGGTTAGCTTTGGCATAACTATCTTTCCATCAGTTCGTGCTAGCGACATCTTTTTGTATTTGTATATCCCATCATGGTAAAATTCCGATGCTGCCATATCAACTCCAATTTTGGAGGTTTTATCATACTTTCTTAGTATTTGGAGAGCTTTTTCATCAGAGACATTTATAACCCATCCTCCTTCCAAATCTCTTCCATGGAACCCCCAATCTTTTCCTATTTTTTTGAAAAGGGAAATATTCTTTTTTAGATTTGTTGGCTTTTGTAGTACTAGAAACTCTTGAAATGTTGTGGATTCTTCTCCAGCGTGGACTCCTCCACCAATCATTTTGTTTAGTAACATAGGAATTTTTTTCTTTTTGGTAAATAATTTCCATACAGGAACTTTTTTTTCATAGGCTAAGGCTTTCAATAAAGAGTATGTTACAGCAAGTGTTGCATTCCCTCCATATCCTTTTGTTTTTTCTTCGAATGAGAGGATATCTTTTAATGAGGAAAAGTTTGTTTTTTTGATTGTTCTCTTTAATTTTGTTATATTCTTAACTGCCGCATCAATCCCACCGATATATTCCTTTACCTCATGTTTCCCTTTTGAAGTCCCTGCGGGAACCGATGATTTGAAAATTCCATCTTTTGTAGTTATACTTACTTCTAGCGAAAAGTTGGCTATTGAATTTAGTATCTTCCGAGCGGAAATGTCTTTTACTTTCAATTAAATCACACTTTTCTTGGATTGATTCTTTTTATTGTTATAGGCAAAACATCGTCCTCGAATTCCTTTTCCGCAATTCTTATCGGGTTTTGTTCTTTTGTTTTTATCAAAAGAGGGGCACCCATAGCAACCTGAAGGGCGCGGGCGCCAATTATTCTTGCCTTTTCATATCTAGTGAGTTCCATTATATCACCCCAAATATTTCCTCAATTCTTTTGCCTTTTCAGTTGCAATCTCTGCGCACTTAGCGATTTCTTCTTGTGTCATCCCATCTTCTCCGCCTTTTTGTATGGCATTTATTGTTCCATTTTCGTCTGTTGTAATAGTTATCCTTGCATCGCTTATTTTTTCTTCATCTACATTGGCATCCGCAAACAAATTTTTTCCAATTTTAGTTATTGTGCATGCGACAGGTAGTTTTACTATAGGTATTGGCGTATCTGTGTGTTCGTGGTAATCTATTGTTCCATCTTCATTTAATTTTGGAAACTTAGCGTTTTTTAGAGCTGCAAGCGCAGCAAGCGCAGCCGCGTCTATTAAATTTCCATCGTGATTCTGAATGTAGATATCAAGGAAAACCAACCAAACTTTTTCTCCTTCAGTTACACATAATTTTTTTGTGTCAATTGCTCCACTTTCTCTTATACCCCTATCAACTATTCTTGCGAGTTCAATTGATTTTTCTCCTGGTGCCCCAGGGTCAAAGTCTGGTGATGCGATTGCTGCGAATTCTGCTGTTACAATCATTGTCCCTTCGTCCGGCCTGTCAGGATATGGTGTTCCAATCTCGGTTTTTACGCCACAAATGACTCTCGTTTTTCCAATAGTCACTGCAGCACTACCTTCCGCATTTTTTGAAACACCATATTCTATTTTTATGGGCTGTCGGTAATCCAAGAAACCTCTGCCATCCACCCTTTTTCCTTTTTCGCTTAAACTCAAAACATATTTTCTAAAATCTTCTTTACCAACTATCATTTTATTCACCTTCTATAATTTTGTTTGCAATTTTAACCGCCTTATCAGCGAGTTCCTTTTTGATTAGGTTTTCGCTTGAAACTCTTTCAAGCTTTTCCATATCTATCACTTTTTTTTCGCCACCGACTTCTACTACATCAACTTCTAAGTCAATGTATCTCGCAAAATTAGGATATGTTTCAACAGGAGTATTTATATTAAAATATTTTCCTTTTTGCATTCCCGTTTTTCCGAAGTAAGTGTGCTCCACCACCCAACTATTTGGCTTGAATTTTGTTATTGCATAATCACCAGGTTGTATTGTGCCTCCAATGCCGTCATATCTCCCGCCAGGACGCAATCTTCTCTTTATAACTACTGTCTGCGTTTCTTTGTCTACTGATTCGATTATTCCTCTGAAAATGATGTCTCTCTTTCCTATCTTTTTGTGGAATATTTCATAAAACATTCCAACATTCGGCCCGTTCTTTGACAGTGCGGAATCCATTTTTTTTGATATTACATTGTAGTCAATGTTCTCAAGGGATTCGGCGAAATCAACCGCCAGTGAATATCCTCCAGATTTGAGAAAGTGGTGCCCAGGGATTGTGGTTACGACATTTTTCCTTAAGTCATCCAATTCTTTTTTTGAAATCGCCCCGAAATCTATGACAAATACTTTCACACCATCCTCTATCTTTTGCGGACTCGTAATACTGTCAAACTTTTCGCGTATTTCTTTGTCTTTGTCAATTAACCTTTTGATTTCATTCCTTAATTCTTCTTCTTCCTTACCGTTTGCAAAGGCTTTCCAAAGAATACCCCATCCTTCTTTTTGTAGCTCGTCGCTGATTTTCTGTAGTTTGTTCACTTCTTCGCCTGAATTGATATATTTGGAAATCTTTGTGAATCCATCTTTTATTAAGATTGCATTTTTTCCAAATATCCTTAGTTTGTCTGACAGAATTTTTTTGCCTCTGAATTTTCCCTTAACTTGTACAAGTATTTTTTCTCCTTCCTTGAGCATGCCCCAGTAATTTTGGAGGGGCAAAATTCCTTCCTCTCCTCCCAAATCAATTAGGATATTACTTTGTTTTTTGTCTATTCTTTCAATTTTTCCGCAATAAATTTCTCCAATTTCTGTTTTTCTGATTGCCGAATCCGAAAAGTGGTTGAAAATTAATTTTGCAACATCTTCTGCATTCGTTCCGCTTATTGTAACGCCATTTGAGTCATCTTTGTCATAGATGATTGTTGTTGCGGATTTGTCATCCTTTAAATCACTAAACCTATCATTAGTTAATTTTGAAGGCTGCACTACTTCAACGCCTTTTTCTATCAAAAGCTTAGTAAGGGCAGTGGTGTATATCCCCCTTATTTTCACTTTCATTTGTTCATTCACTCTCGGCTGGCGTATACTTTTCTTTCAATGCCTTTTTCTCTACTTCATAAACTGCTTCGCAGCTTTTTGTTCCTAATTCCATTACTGCTTTCAATTTGTCGTTTGGAAGCTTTCCATCCAACTGAAGTAAGGTTATCTTTTTCGTTCTTGGCATATATGCCATTGGAATATCTGAAGTCCCTTCTATGTCTTCTTCTTCCTTGTTCAAATCTATGACAACTTCACCATTTACATGTCCAGCTGCAACTGCGGCAACCATATCTTTCATTGCAATTCCTGCATCTGCGAGTGCCATTGCTGCTGCTGATATAGCTGCGCATCTTGTTCCCGCGTCTGCCTGAATTATGCTTACAAAAACCTCAATTTGCGTCTTTGGATACTCCTTTAGGAATATAGCGGGCGCAAGAGCATTTTTGATTACCATGCTCAATTCTATGCTTCTTCTGTCTGGTCCAGGTCGTTTCCTTTCCGGAACAGAGAAGGAGTACATGTCGTAGTAACATTTCAATATCGCCTTTTCAGGGTCTTCTAAATGGCGTGGGACCACTTTTTTTGGTCCATATACTCCTGCTACAGCGATGGTATTTCCAATTCTAAACATGGCTGAGCCATCAGCTTCTTCAATAACTCCTACTTTTGCTTCAATATCACGCATTTCATCAACTTTTCTTCCATCTGGTCTTTTACTCATTTTTAACACCTTCTTTTTCCAACATTTCCTTAACTTTATCTGTGAGTCCTGATAAATGGGCTTCTTTTTCAATTAGCTTGACTGCCTTTTCAACCAGGTACTGTCCTTCAAGGGGACCGTTCACCCATATGTAGCCATTTTGTCCAACATTGATGTCACAGTTAGTATACTTTTTAATCATCACAATCATGCTGCCGCTTTTACCTATTAATCTTGGAACTTTGCTAGGTGTTATAGTTATAATCCTTCCACCATTTAATTTTCTCAATCCTTGCTCGCGCATGCTTAACTGGATGATTTTTGATTTTGTCACGTTGTAGATATTCGCGACAATTATATCTCCAACGTCAAAATACCTGCTCAAATCGGACCTTAAAAGCTCTAATCTCCCTCTTACAGATTCTCCAACAGGTAGGTTTGCGTCATAAGGCGAGCCTATATCTACTGTCCAACCGGAAAATCCAGTATTAGTTATAACACCTATGATAGTATCTCCTCTTTTTGGCATATAATACCCATTTAATGGGACTATTCTTATCACATGTTGTTTTACTTCTAAGAGTCCCAATTTTTTTGCGTACACACTTTCTCCTTCTCTAAATGTTCCCATTGAAGGTAGAAAGTCCATCCCTTTAGCGACTTCTTCGCCAGGAATTACAATTTCTTTTTCATTTACTAATAGTTCACTCATTTGTATCACCTTTTACGAAATTATACATATCAAGAAGCCCTTCTCTTTTGAGGTATCCTTCAGCTTCTTTTTCAAAGTAAATCCCTATGTTACTTAATTTATCAATGGGAATGGTTACTAACCCAACTGTTTCGCTTTTGGTTGTTTTGTTTTCCCCTTTGATATACAGTCTGGAGTAATGAACTCCAATTTCATTGCCTGATATGATTACTTCATTAACCTCAATTGCTAGTTTATCCTTCTTGTCTATTAACAATATTAACTCCTCTCTTGTATGGAGTAATTTGTCTATTGTTTCATCCATTTTTTCACCTTTCTTCTATCTGAACATCGCCATGTGTCTTTTTATTTAGTTCATCCATGAAATCTTCAGCCATCTTTGCGGGCATTTCTATTTCTGCTTGTAATGCTCCACTACCGAGCCAGGTTTCTTTTGAAATTTTTCCATACTTTTTTAAAATGCCGTAGCAAGCCCCAGAGTGCTGCGCCGGAATTATCACTTCGAACTTTCTTTTTTCAAAACTTAGCGGTAAGATTGGCCGTAGCTTTTCCACGACTGTCTGGAGCTGTTCTTCTGCTGATTTGAATGGGTCAAAGTTTATGTGTGCTTGTTCTATCGCGAGCTCCAGTCTTTGTGGTGGAATTGGTAGTTTCGTGCGAGGGTCCATTGCGGATTCAACTATTTTACCTATTACTTCTTTCTTTTTTTGCTCGGTAAGTTTTCTTTTGTATTCCGCAGTTAATTGTATCTCGCCATGCTTGATTATTTGCGCCGCTATCTTTTCTATGTTGTCAGTTCCAAATGCTTCATACAGGTGCGGAGCTACTTCTCCCTTCTTTGCATCTTTGAAGATGTTTCTAACTGCGAGAACATCATTTATATCAATTGAATTATCTTTCCGGAACTTAATAGCCAATTCACAATCGACAAGAACCTCAAATTTTTCTCCATTCTTTTTTAGTTTAGCTATCACAGCGTCTTCAATATTTACCATTGTTGTCCTCGCTTATTTTTTCAGATGCTTCTCAATGTCTGTTTTGTTTAGCTTCTTGAACCCTTTATCTTTTGAGATTACTGCTATGTCAATTCTGTCTTTGCTGAATTTTGCACCCAATGCTTTTTTGAGCGCAGAAATAGCCAATTTGACTCCCTGTTCAACATTTATATTCTCTTTATATGATTCGTCTAAATATTTTTTTACAATTGGCGCCCCTTCACCTATGCTTGTCGCTTTGTATTCAAAGTAAATCCCGCTAGGTTCTGTTAAGAATAGTCTTGGGCCTGTTGAGTCAATTCCACCAATTAAGAGCGCGACTCCGAAGGGTCTTGCTCCGCCATATTGTGTGAAAATGTGCTGCTGGTCGCAGACATCTTTAACTAAAGATAATACATCTATCCTTTCGTCATATGTTATCTTATGGCTTTGGGCTTTTGTTTGAGCCCTTTGAATTAATACTCTACCATCTGATAAAATTCCTGTCATAGCAGCACCTGTATATTTGTCTATTTGGTACACTTTTTCAACACTTTCAGGGATGATGAGTTTTTCGGTTATCCTTTTATCCGCAACAAATACCACTCCATCTTTGCATTTTATTCCTATGGCAGTAGCACCTTGAGACACCGTTTTTTTTGCATATTCGACTTGCAGAAGTCTTCCATCTGGAGAAAAGACCGTTATTGCCCTATCATACCCCATTATGTCGTGAGGTATCATTTCACCCATTTTATTACCTCCTTTATTTTTTTTAGAGTTCCATAAACTTTTAATGTTTTGAGTATCACTTGTTTTTTGTTTATTTCTTTTATATACCCCATTGCTACTTTGGCTTTTTGAACATATCTATGATCTATTTGAAGGACAAATCTATTTTCTTTTGTTAATTCGGATAATATCCGCGGATTTGCCTCGCTTAGACCAAAAGCGCCAAAGAGCTCCTTCATGCTGTTTTTTATTGATTTTTCTATTGAATTTTCATCAAATTTACTATCTGAAATAATTTCGAAGGATATATATCTTTTTCTATATGGTTTTTTCAACTATTTCCACCCCTGGCATCACATATTTCCCTTCTTTTTTTAGCTTCTGTCTTTTTGCGATTTTTTCCTGGAAATCAAAAAGTGCTTTTTTTGCAGAATTTCTCTGGAGCCCGAGAACTTCGCCGAGAGCGATAAGCTCGCTTACCCCTCTTAATTCCCATTTTGTTTTGGCGCCGGATACAATGATTATTGGCGTTTTATACTTCTTTGCTAGGAATATTGTACGCTTCATTTTTGCTATTGTCTTTTGTGGCTCTTTTGAGTTGAGCAAATCGTTGAAGGATATCACAACTGCGATGTTTTTTTCTGCCATTTCTTTAATTAGAGGATATTTCACAAACGAGTGAATCCCGTCCACAAGACATCTTTTTATTGCCATTTTTTGGACTTTTTCGTTGGATTTGTCAAGCATTATAAAGTCTGCCTTTAACTTTGCCGCCTTTTTCAGTTCATTCGGGTTTTTTGCAGTTACTTTTTCACCTTTCAGGATTTGGATTTTTTTGCTTTTTGATTCTCCAAACATACATGCTCCTTTGAACCCCAAGTCTATCAAAAGCTTCTCGTCAAATTCTTCGACCCAAAAATCCCAAAACATATTTTACTCACCGAACCAATCCTTAAATTTTTGTCTAACTGTTTTTATTTGATTTATAGTTGCTTTCTCTAAAAAGTCAAATATATCTGCATTAAACTTTTCAGCTGTTTTTATTAAATTTACCACATCCCTTTTGGCAATTTTGAAATCAACATAGTATTGTTTATCTATTCTTTCTTTTTTTGCTTCTAAAATATCTTTATTGTTTATTCCAAATAGTTTCTTCAGAAGTATAGTTGATGCGCTGTGGTTTTCCGATTTTATGCCAAAGTGGTATAATAATGCAAGCAGAGAGTAGTACATGCTATAATATGTCATTGAGGTTGCTTCTTCAAGTTTTTTATTCTTTAGCAGGAGTTTTGCTGATTCAAGATAACTTTCTGATTTATCCAAGTAAGCTTGTTTCACTTCGTTGCTCGGTTCGGTAAGCTTTAACTTACCTTCTATTTTTACTTTCTTCAAAAAATCCAACTTTTTCATAATATTCATCTACACCTTTTAAAATTATATGGTTTTTTTCTATCTCCTTTATCAACAAATTTGTTCTGTTGAATAAGCCTATTTTAACACTCACTCTTGAATATGTTGTCTCTATCTCTTTTTTTATTTGTCTACTTTTAGTCTCGATAAAGATATCTATGTCGCTCTTATCTGTTGCTGTTCCTTTCGCGAATGAACCAAACAATATAGCGAGCTTTATCCTCTTATCTTTTAGCATTTTTTGAAATATTTTTCTAAGGAAAGGATATTTCTTAAGTAACTTTATTGCTTTATAATATTCCAAGATTTTAAGCAATTTGAATGATTCAATTGTTTTCTTTAAAAAAATGATTTTATTTTTTCCTTCCTCCCTATAATCAATTACATTCCCTTCATAAAGTTCCTTCACTTTTCTTGCGATAGTTGTCTGATTGGTTTTTAGTTTTCTTGCTATTTCCCTTATGTGCGTTTCTTCTTTGGATAAAATAGATATTATCTCTAGTTTGTAATCTTTTTGTGACATATGTAACAAAAAAATTACAGAGTTTATAAACTTTTGCAATAATTCTCTGTGGGCAAACTTTAAAAAGGCAAAACTTTGAGGTAAATTAGTGATTTTCAATGGCAAAATTCAAAGAGGCGCAGGACAGGCTTTTCAAGAACGTTTTTGTATGCAGGTCTTGCAAGTCAAAAATAAGGGCAGACCCACAAAAAGTAAGGCAGGGAAAAGTTAAGTGCCGTAAGTGTGGCTCAAAACAGCTTCGTCCTAAACACAAAGAAGTAAAAGGCGCCGGCGGCAAGAAATAATTAAAATTTTTTATTTAACAGTTCTTTATTATATGGTATCTTCTACAGAAAGAGTATTAATTTTTGTTTCCCCATTTTTGATGTCGAATGTCTTGACTAAATCCTCTTTTGGAGAATATTCAATTTTATCATGCCATCCGAGAATGGATTTTCCATCTTCATCGACAAATCCCATTTTTATTTTTCTCTTGCTATTATCTGTAATTACTTTGCCAACTAACAGATAAACTTTGTCATCTTCTATTAGCATTTTTTCTCTTGACTCTTTGTCATGTTCAAATATGTACTCTCCGTATTCTAAGTCATATTGTGGCATGTATATTCTGTTTCTAGTACAGCATCCTAAGAAATAGGGGATTGTGTTTGGACTTCCAAAAACATCTTTCATAGTTGGATATTCCATTATTCTCCCTGTGAGTATATAATCATTTTTAGAGGCATCCCATATCTCACCTTTTGTCACAACATATATTCTTTCATTTACATAAAGTATGTTTGCACTAAAAGTGAACAAGCTCGCCCTTTTTTTGGGGTCTTCAGATATGGACGCAATTGGTCCATTTTTATTGAATACCCACGCTCTTCCACCAAAATATGCATCTGATTTTAATGATTTGTCCGCATCTGGAAGTTTTACATCAGATTCCATCCACACTACTGCAAGCAAATCCTCTATTTTATCACTGTCTTTGCTTTTTTTTACTTCGCCTATCTGTGATATTGTGAAGTTAGGGCTGATGTTGTTGGACAATAATTCTCTTACATCAGGAGTCATTACTACATCTTCTAATTTGGGGAATACATTATTTTTAATTGGGAACCACTTTAATCCATAGAATTCAGATTCATGCCCCGGTAGCAATAAGAGTGGAACGTTCCCCATATTAATTATAGAATCATCCATTGTTTCTTCTATATATCTAAATGGTGGAACTCTTTTGAGATACATACCATAAACACACAATAATTTTATTTAAATCTTATGTATACTTCTCGAAAATTTCCTTTGCTTTTTCCTTTCCAATGCTGTCAATTAACTCAAACAGACGGGGTCCTCTCTCTTTGTTTAATAAAATTTTGTAACATAGTTTGAAGAACTCTTTTCCCATTCCCATTCCGCTTTCCTTTCCGATGTCGTAAATTGCGTTTTCAGTCAAATTATCCATTTTGTCAACCAGCATCTTGACTGCCTTTTTTTCGTCTTTATTTAACTCTAAATGTTTTTCTTCATGGATTTGGAACTTGTATTTTTCATCGGCGTATTTGTCTGCCCAGTTCCTCGCCATTTCAATTAGTTTATTTAATCTTTTTTTGTCGAATTCTGTCATGTTTTCTTTTAGGTGCTTGCTTTGCTTGAGTTTGTTTAGCACACTTTCGTTGTCTTTGTAAATTTGGGACAGGAATACAAGATATTTGAATGGCACCTGAATTGGCAATTCTTTTGGCATTTCAACTACAGACATTTCATAAACTCTTTTGAGATGCTTTTGTCTCTTTTCATCAATTTCTTCCTTGTCAAAATAAACCCTTTCTGTGAAATAAAAGTCTTCGTACACCTTGAATATCTCATCATCCATGGGAACAGCAAATTCTTTATTCGGGCGAGTCCCTGCGTAAAAATACCTTACAATTTCAGGAAGATAAATCCTGTTCAAATCCTTCAATGCAATTACGTTTCCAAGGGAGCCTGACATCTTCCCGCCTTGCCCTTTTAATATGACAAAGTCATACATCTGATACACAGGTGGCTCGTAGTTGAAAATTTCTTTTGAAATTATCGTGCTGGTGGTTCTGCTTCCACCAGGGGTGGAATGTTCCTTCCCTCCCGGCTCGAAGTCGACGTTGTAAAACCTCCATCTCATTGCCCAATCAGTTCTCCATCTCAATTTAACTCTTCCCTCTTTGGAAAAGTCTATCTCTTCTTCATTCCCACACTTGCATTTGTATTTAATTTTATAATTTCCATCATAAGAAATAACTTTTGTGGAGTCCTTTCCGCATTTTGTACAATAAACTTGAATGGGATACCAATTCTCCGGCAAAGGCTCCTTTCTATACTTGTTCAAAATTTCAATTATGTCTTTTCTTTTTTGGAGCGCCTCTTTTATACTTTCAGCGTATGTGCAGGAGGAATATTTCTCATTTTCGTAAATATACTCTGGGATTACACCGACTGCTTTTGCAGCTTCTTCAAATTCCTTTTCGAAATGCTCTGCATAACTTTTATGACATCCAAATGGGTCAGGAGTTTCTGCCACAGGAATTCCTATGTACTTTTCCCATTCTTTTGGCACATTTTTTGGAACTTTTCTGAATCTATCAAAGTCGTCCCAAGAATGAATATATCTTACTTTTACTCCCTTTGACTCCAGCGCCCGTCGGACTATATCGACAGTCATCTCTTCCCTAAAATTACCTATGTGGACAATTCCGCTTGGAGTTATTCCGCTTGAGATGATATACATATCCTTATTTCTTTCTATGATTTTTTTTGCTATTTTGTCGGCCCAATAAATCTCTTCCATGTTTCTTCACATATGTTGTCTGTTTATTAATTTTTATATTAAATTAACTTTATAAACTACATTGGTTTTGCTATTTTCATGAATTGGGACTTGGTTTCAGCAGTTGTGTTTTATGGCATTGTGGCATTGATTATCTACATCTACAGAAAAAAAATTAAGGTAATAGACAAAGTTTTTATAACCTACAGGACTAAGAAAGGATTAAATTTCATGCGCAACCTTGCGAAATACAAGCTTTTCTGGAAGATTTTTTCCACCCTTGCCATACCAGTAGTTGTTGGTGGAATGTTGCTTATAGGTTATTCATTATTTAAAAATCTCATAGCAATTGTTAATGGAGTCGGAGGACAAGGAGTTCAACTTTTGGTTCCCGGCTTTACGGTTCCATTTTGGCCAAGCATTATAGCAATAGCCGTGCTTGTTATTGTTCACGAGTTTAGTCATGGCATTGTCGCAGCCATGGAAGGGATTAAGTTAAAATCCGTCGGTGTTGGATTGTTTACCATACTTCCACTGGCATTTGTGGAGCTTGATGAAAAGCAGATGATGAAAAAAAGCAAGCTTGCAAGGCTTAGAGTTTTATCAGCTGGCCCATTTGCGAATGTTGTAACATGGGGTATCTTATTTGGATTTCTTTCCCTTGTTGTTGCTCCTGTCTTGAATGGTATTATTATTTATGATGGGGTTAACATAAACACCGTCGAAAATGGTACTCCAGCTTATCTTTCAGGATTAGAAAAAGGGGATGTGATTACTGCAATCAACAACAATTCTATAGGTACTATTAACGAGTTCATTACCGTTATGAAAACTATTAATCCGGGAGATAAAATTACAATTACTGCTAACAATACTGTATTTAATGTGACTACGATTGCAAACCCGAGTGATTCATCACGCCCGTATATAGGAATTGTTGTTACACCTGAATCTCATATATCCCAATCCGCAAGAGAGAAATATGGTACTGGATTAGATGTGTTTTTGTGGAGTATAAATGTGATAAAATGGATTGCATTAATTAATCTGTTTGTTGGGCTTATTAATTGTATACCTGTTTGGGCAATAGATGGTGGAAGAGTTATGTATGATTTATTAGGATATGTTATTAAGAGCGATAAAATAAAGACGCTATTGCTCCATACTACATCAGCAATTTATATCACACTAATTGTCTTTAACTTTATAGGTCCATGGTTGTTTAAAATCATTGGTTAACTTAGAGGAGGATAAAAATGGGATTGTTCAATGGTCTTAAAAAATTGGCTGGAGCCGAGAAATCTAAAAAACCTGTTAAGAAAAAATCTTCAAAGAGAAAAACGATTAAGAAAGAAGTTGTTAAGAAGAAACCAAAGGAGAAAGTAGGGAAAAAGAAAACTACTAAAAAAGCATCACTTAAAAAAGCAACTAAAAAGACGGCTAAAAAAAAGGAAACACTGAAGAAAAAAACTGCCAAGACAAAAAAACAAAAGAAGAGAATAACCCCAAAGAAAACTAAAAAGAAAACAATTAAGAAACGAGTTGTTAAGAAAAAAACTGTCAAAAAGAAGCTTGTCAAAAAGAAAGTTAAAAATGTAAAAAAGAAATTAGCTGCGAAAAAGAAAACAAAGAAAAAAACAAAAAAACCGAAGAAAGTTATTTTGACCCCTAAGCGATTATCTCATTCTCACGCAGTTAAGTTGGTTGAAAGAGAAGATGCAAAATCATTTATAATTAAAATTGCCGGAGAAGAAGGATTACAGGTTTTTTCATACTTAATTAAAATAGGTAAGCAGATAGATGAATTTACACTCGCGGATAAGGTTGGATTGCAAATAAACTTCGTGCGTTCTTTGTTGTACAAACTTTATGAATACAAATTGGTGTCCTTTTCAAGGGAGCGCGACAAGAAAAAGGGTTGGTTTATTTATTCATGGGTTGCCCATCCGGATAGATTGAAGGAACTTTTGATTAGAAAAAAAGATGAACAAGTTATTAAATTGAGGAAGAAGGCTTTGGATGTCCACCAGGTTTTTTATTGTGAGCATTGTGATAAAAGTTTTTCATACACAAAAGCTATGAAATACATGTTTTTCTGCCCGACATGCGGTAGAGGATTAGTGGCTCTTGAATCTTCTGAATTAAGAGATAAGCTCAACGAAAAGATAAAAAAGATACTTTTGGAGAAGAAGGAAATAGAAGACCTTTAAGCGTACATTGTGTCATTGTTTTTCACTTTTTTGTGTGATGGTATAAAAGGTATGTAAAATTCTTTTTTCTCGAGTACAAATGGCATGTAAATGTAGTGTGGCACAACAAAGCTTTTTACAGTTTTGTCTTTTACTAACTCCAATGAGACTGTTGGCATATTAGACAGCAAGAAAACCTGTTTACCCGAGTTGTGTATTGGCTTGTCGTGGAATATAACCCTACTAACTTCAACATTATACTTCTTCAATATTTTCTTTAATGAGGAATATGCACCCATACTTTTTTGGATATAAATATCATCATTTGAAAGGACGCCTTCCTTTTCAAGGAAAGGAAGCACACTATTTGGTGTTTCCTCAGCTGGGTATCTGAGTCCTATAGAATATCCATCTTCATTCTCTGAATGGAAAACATATTCTAATTCCTTTTCAATATCATCATCCTGCTCCTCTGTAGGAGAGAGTAAATAATTTTTTGTTACATCAATTATTTCAAATTTTGTTAATCTATTAGGTAAAGGTATATAGGGTATTTTCTTTTTTTGGAATATCTTTTGTATGCTCATATTATCTTGTTTGTATTTGTCATAATCCTCAGTCGCTAATATATCTTTCTCGCATGAGATAGATGTTTTTTGAGAGAATAGATACATTAAAACTTCGTCAAGATGGTATTCCCCTATATGTTTATTGTCAATATTTACATCTGTATAAAATTCATCTCTTTTTAATTTAACTTCAAGTGATACATCCTTTACTCCTATAAATCGCATTATATCATCAATTGAGGATTCTAAAGGCCCAACTCCGTTAGCAAATGCCCACTTTACCTCCCAACTTATAGTCGAATCTATAGGCAGTGCCAATGGGATATATCCAATTTTGTTTCCCAGTAGGAGTATGTCTATGTTACCTTCATCAATTACTTGTATCTTGTCCAATATCTCTTTTGCCATGAATGAATTAAGGAATGTTCATTTAAATAATTTACCTACTGATTAGAGATAAAAATAGCCCCGCGCGGATTCGAACCGCGGTCTGTGGCTCCAAAGGCCACCATGCATAACCTCCTTTGCATTTTTTTACGCAAAGGGTTTGGCCACTACACTACGGGGCTATAAACAATAATTTTGTTTAAAGACATTAAATAATTTACTTTTTGTTGCATTTTCTCTCAAGCTGGGAGAACAATCTGTTAAACGCATCTTGAAGGGTGAACATTAAATTATACCCGTACCATGGATCTTTGCTTGTTACTACCTCTCCCTTCCCAGCTTTCCTTTGTAGGTGGATATATACTTCGTAATTCCATTTTTCGGGTGTCGCTCCGTGCAGTTTTTTTATGTGAATATCTATATTCTTTAAATCCTTGCATATCATTTTCATCTTTCTTATGTCCGAACTTAGATACTCTTTAATTAGTTCTATTGTTTCGACGCTTAACGGAAATCCTGAGAAATTTAACCAGACTCCCTCTTTGAATTTCTTTTCCAGTATTTTGTCTAAAACATGCCATCTTTCAAACAGCCCAATTACTTTATTGTCTTTATCTACTACGGGGACTCCTTTTAATCTGGCGTCAAAAAGTTTTTTAAGTGCAACATTTACTCCTTCTTTAGGATGGACTTCGGGTATATTTTTCCTCATAAGAGATTTTACAGGTAGTGTGAGAGGGCTGATGGAATCTCCACCTCTATCTTGTCTACCTATTCCTTCTTTTGGCATGTTATAAAATGCTTTTAGGATATCCATTGAAGTAATCATACCACTTAACTTGCCGTCAGCTCCGACAATTGGTAGTTTAGGCCACTTGTTGTATCTCATGACACGTCTTGCTAATGATATAGGGTCATCTTCTTTTAGAATTTTTATTTGTTCTTCCATGATATCTCTAACTTTTAATTTCTTAATTTTTGAATTGTTTATCATTTTTTTTAGGATGTCATAGTCTGAGATTAAGCCGACTATTTTTCCATTTTCAACTATTGGCAGTGCTTCGACGCCTGTTTTCAGCATAAGTTCTATGATATGGTTTACATGTGTCTCTGGTTCAGCCGTTGGAGGCATCATCATAATTGATGCAACTTTTTCCTCAGGGTCTAATCTTGTAAAATCGAGAATGTCATAATATGTAACCATCCCCTTTAAATGATTGTTCTTCCCTGTTATGGGAACTTCATTAATTCCGTTTTTTTCCATTTTTGAAACTATTTTTTTAATTTTCTCGTTTGGAGAAGCAGTTATGACTTTTTTGGTCATTATATCCTTAGCCAACATCACCATATTATCACCCTAATTAAAATGCTCTTTTAAGGATTATAAAGCTTTTGTAAGATTTATTAATCTTTTTTGTGTTAACATTGTATGGACAACCAAACATTAATACTCATCAAATCATTTCTGGAATTTGATGATAAGATTAAGGATTATATGGGCAGGTACAACAAAGTAGAATTGTTCCATGTTGGTGAGGTTAAACATGTTGAGAACATAAAAAAAATGTTCATACGCCAGTTAAATTTACTAAAAAGACTTACAAGGTTGACAAGCAAGGAAGTAAATTTGTTTAATAAAAAAATAAACAATATTTTAGATGAATACTACCACCAGTATATTAAAGAAGGACAAACTATGCATGGAAATGGTTTCTCCAATGCGTACAAAAAGTATGTTACAAATATGAGAAGTAGTTATGTCAGAGAAGTTCATAAGTTGGTAGCAGGATGGGTAGTTTTAGGTGATGAATTAGGTAAGTTAATCAATAATGCAGAATCTTATAACGAGTTATTACATTTTATGCATGCTTACGCGATTGAATTGTATCATACAGATTTAGAAGCATGGAAAGATAAATTTTACATCTTGGGTGAAATAGACCCAATTGTTAAAGCAATATTGGTTGGGTTAGAAGAGGCGGAGAAAAAGAAGAGGGTGGTAGGTTATGCGCGTTTGATTAGTTTGGATAATAAAAAAATATTGCAAGTAAGGGATTATGGACATGCTACAGTTGTGGAATTCAAGTTCGGCAGAGATATAAAACCCCATACTAAAATTTATGTGCATTACAAAATACCAAAATTCATCTCGTCGTGGGAGAAGAGATTACCCGGCAAAGTTAAAACATATGATAATGGTAATGTTGCAGTTGGGGAATTTGTCACGACTTTCAAGCATTTGAAGAATGATGTTGAAAAATTATTCTTAAACATTCCTACAGATGATGACATCGTCGGTTAGGCTAAAGCTTTTGACATGTAATATCCTTTTTTCCTATATCCAAACTTCCTGTAGTAATCCCGCACGCCTATCCCTGAGATGACATAAATCCTTCTGAAGCCGTTTTCTTTCGCTATTTTCTCCGCTTCCTTCAGGAGTTTTTTTCCATAACCTTTGTGCTGCCAGCTACCTTTTTTGCCAATTAAAATTTGCTCCCCATAGACATGCAGCTCACGTATCATGGCTTTATCTGAAAGGCGCAACCTTATGAATCCTATAAGCACGTCATTTTTGTCTTTGAACTGTAAGAAGAATTCTCTTCCGCCCGAAGCTTCGTATTCTATCTTATTGAGTTTTATGCTTTTGGCATCAAATTTGCCTTTGCTTTTTAGTACATGTCCAACTTCCCTGCAGCGTATGCACTTGCATTTTATCCCTTCTTCTTTTAAGCGCTGTTGTATTTTCTGGCGAAGGTTGGTTGATTTTATTCCATCCTCTATTTCGGTTCCTGGAATGTCTCTTTCTATACGCATTATTCTTACCCACTCCGGAACAATTTTCTTCATTTCAATTATGACATCTGTAGCATAATCTTCATTCACAGGTTTGTACCTTCCTTTTTTCCAGTCTTCATAAAGTTTTGAGCCTCTAATAACGAGCGTAGGGTAAACCTTTATCATGTCGGGACGGAAGTTAGGGTTCTTGAAAATTTCTTTAACTGCTTTGATATCTCTTTTTTTGTTTGTGCCTGGTAATCCAAGCATCATATGATACAAAACTTTGAACCCTTTGTTTTTTAGAATTTTTGTGGATTCAATGACATCCTTGACTGTGTGTCCGCGATGGACTTTTTCGTAAACATCATCATAAATTGTTTGGACACCAAGTTCCACTCTTGTTCCTCCAAGCTTTAGCATGAAATCTGCGTGCTTCTCCTTTCCCCAGTCAGGACGAGTTTCGAATGTCATTCCCACACAGCGGATTTTTGCTTTTTCATTTGCCCTCTGGACTTTTTCAAGAGGCATCTTTTTTACTATATCTAAAGGTGGTTCATTTTTAGGGTATCTGTTCATTGCAAGTAGACATCTTTTCACGAATTCTTCTTGATATTCTTTTGGCATGGCAGGAAACGTACCCCCCATTATTATAAGTTCAATCTTTTGAGGAAGATGTCCCGTAGAATAAAGCTGAGAAAGCCTGTTCTGTACTTGCTTGTAAGGATTAAATTCGTTTGCGATTGCCCTCCGCGCCGCTGGTTCCTTTCCAGTGTAAGATTCCGGAACGCCGTTGACATGAGGGCAATATGTACATTTTCCATGCGGGCAAGGCCAAGGTTTTGCCATTACTGCAACAACTGCAACTCCTGACATTGTCCTTGTCGGTTTTATCTGAAGGAGTTTTCTGACTTTTTCTTTTATTTTTCCTTTTGCTTCTGCCAAAATTTCCGCGTTTTGCATAAACCTGTTTAAATTATACTCAATTGCAATTTCTTTTTTTCTTCTTTCCAGCTCTTTTTTTGTCCTTATTTTACCATTATCTATTTCGTCAAGCAGGATTTTTACTATACTATCCATATGGTGTTTAACAATTTCTAACATTTAAACGTCTTTTTGTTGCTACGATATAGTAAAAATTATAAACTCTCATTGTGTCATATCTTAAATGAGAGGATTAGATACTATCCTAACCGAGGCAAAAAGAGAGAGCCTGGGGGAAATTCTTAATGAACCTATTGATATTAGGGCAGACATAGAGAAACTTCCAAGTGGGGATTTTATACTGAGAATAGTTGAAAAGCATGTAAACTTAGATGGTCCTATTGATGGCAATGCAATAGCTAAAGTTAAGAATTATGTTGAGAATTTCTTTGGCATTTACTCTGCAGAGAGGGTTGCCACAATCTTTAAGTATCCTATGATGCAGTCCGAGCTTTCAAAACTTTTGGATGAAGACTTTTCCAAGGTTGACGCGCTTAAGAGCACAAAGTATGTTTCCTTCTTGCTTAATGCAACTGAAGAGTATTTAAACAGGGAAGGATGGAGAAAAACAGATTCCCTTCTTTGGGCTGCAGAAGAGTTAGTTAAAAATATAACTGGAAAAAAGAGACTGCCTCTTGAAGCGGAAATAAACCTAAATTATGCTCTTTACAAGTGGAAGGTTGGGGATTATTTTGGAAGCATAAAAAAGGCGAGAGATTCTCTTAAGGTTGCAAGAAAAATTAAAGACAAGAAACTAATAGCGAGAAACTATCACCTCTTTGGTGTTCTTTATGGCGATTTCCTCGATGACAAGAAACCAGCTGTGTGGTTCGATGAGGAATGTTTGAGGATGATTAAAGATAATACTGACAATTCATCGAAGAGACTAAAGGCAAGCCTTTACAACAATCTTGGGGTTGCGTATCACAAGATGGCGGATATGGATGAAGAAAAAAGAGAGGAATACTTGAGAAAAGCAGCTGAAAGCTATGAAAAGGGTATAAACATTTGTGGGGACATTGGATACAAAAAAATGGAAGGGTGGTTGTATTTCAACCTTGGAGAAGTTTATGCATATCTTCATGAGTTTGATAATGCTGAAACAGCCTCGATTGAGGCGAGGAAGATATTTGACGAGCTTGATGATCCTCGTGGGGTGTCGGGAGTTCTAATGTGTGATGCAGTAATCGAAGGAGAAAAGGGGAATCCAAAGGAAGCATTAGAGTACATAAACAAAAGTTTGGAAATTCGTGAGTCCTCTGGCGAGCCGAGAAGGGTTGCAGATGCCCTTGTTTTCAGGGGACAACTGTATCAGAAGCTTGGGGATACAGAAGATGCAAAACATGATTTTGAGATTGCACTTTCAATTTATGATAAAATTGGGTCAAGAGAAGCAGAAAAGATAAGAAACTATTTAACTAAATAAGTATATTTTAATTTATGCTGCATGATAAAAAGCATAAGCTTATTGTTGAAGAAAAAATGAATAGTTCGTTCCTCTTTTGGAGGCGTGCAATAGCGTACATCATTGATGCCACGCTTTTTTATTTCACATTCTTCCAGATATTTATGCTAATATATCTCCCAAAAGCTGGATTTAGCTTGGAGGACATTTCCACAATGAGCGAATATGTCGCACATTCCCCGGATGCATCATTTAGATTTTTGATAGGATTAATCGGCGTTTCGTTTGTTTTTCTCTTTTATCTTGCTATGTTTGAGAAAAATTTCGGAACAACAATAGGAAAAAAGATTATGCGCTTGTCAATAAGCGGGGAGTTGAATTACAAGAACGCTTTTGGTAGGAATTTGACAAAATCAATACTGCTTCCCTTGCTTCCCTTTGATGTTATAGGCATTTTTACAAGCGGAGAAAGGTATACAGAACGTCTTACAAAAACTAAAGTTATATATCACAATGATTTATCATTAAATTATGGAGTGTGGCTATAATGGGTGAAATCTTAAAGTCAATTTGGGTACTTTTTTTGATGTTAACATTTACCATACTATCTGCATACATTCTTGGAGATATATTCGGAACTCCAAGTGGTAATGTCGCATTGATTAAAATTGATGGTGAAATATCTATAAGTAGCAATATTTTTTCCAATAGCGTGAGCAGTGATAAGATAGTTTCAGAGATAAAAGATGCAAATGACAACCCAAACATAAAAGCAATTTTGGTGGAAATCAATTCTCCAGGGGGGAGCGTTGTTGCCACGAAGGAAATCGCATCTGCGCTTAAATCAGTGAACAAGACTAAAGTGTGTTGGATGAGGGAAGTTGCGGCTTCGGGAGCGTATTGGATTGCAACAACTTGTGATAAAATAGTCGCGGACAATTTTACCATAACGGGGAGTATAGGTGTGACAGGCAGTTATCTTGAGTTTTCAGGATTGTTTAACAAGTATGGCATAAATTACGTTAGGCTGGTCAGCGGGAAAGAGAAGGATATTGGAACACCTTATAGGGAACCAACCCAGGAGGAATTAAACAAGGTTCAAGGCATAATTGATTCCATAAGGAATGCGTTCGTGAAGGAAGTTGCAGAAAACAGGAACCTGTCAGTGGAGTATGTTGACAAGATTGCGGACGGCTCTATCTATACTGGTGAAGAAGCCAAGAGCATGGGGCTTGTAGATGCGATAGGTGGAAAAGACAAGGCGTTGGACATAATCAAGGAAAGCACAAATTTGACTAAAATCAAGTTAGTTGAGCCCAAAAAAGAAATGACTCTCGTTGACATGGTATCCAGCATGGCATCAAGGGAAATGTTTAAGTTTATGACTTCTAACCATTTCAAATTAAGCGCAGAATATAATTAAAAAAAATAAAAAAAAGACGCCGATGGCGTCAAAGAGTCGGGGGGATGAAAACAGTTAGACTGTTTTGTCCGACAACATGAGAAATTACTTCTTTGGCAATCCTTCCCAGACACGGCCGAACATGTGTGTCAACGCTGTTGAAATCGGCTGTGAATTCATCCATATTCCAACGTCGTAGTTTGGGTGCAAGTCTTTGTCGTTTAATACCATAAAGACAGAGTGCTTTCCGTCAATTACAGCAAATCTTGCATCCATATTCTTTATGTTCCTTATGTCTGCAACAGATTTTAATTTTTTAACTGCCTCAGAATTTGCGTTTGTCAAAGGAGCTGCTATTTTTACAGATACTCCCTTTTTCTTCGCGTGTTCTATCGCTGATTTGAGTGAGTCTGCCTTTCTTGTCAATCCATCTTCGGATGTCACAAGAACGACGCTTCTTTTTGCTCCTTTTATCAATGATTCAAGGTGGGAATATATGTTGTTTCTGCCTTTTAATGCTCCAGAAAGTTCTGAAGGTTCTATGAAGTTGATACCCTTTTGATACAATGTTTCAAGTGTTTTAATCATATCTGTTGATTTGACTTTGTCAAGGTTCTTTACTTTGCTGTCTGCACTTTCCTTAACATTTTTCTTTGCCCGTTCGACCACATCTTTTGGTGACACGGCGATGTATTGTATTGGTTTGCCTAATTTCATTACGACAAATCCTTTTCTTTCAAGCGATTCTAAAACATCATAAGTTCTTGAACGCGGAACACCTGCCATGGTGCTTAATTCACCCGCAGTTGAAATTCCTCTAGAAAGTAATGCTACCCAAATTTTTACTTCATATAGGTTAAGGTCGAAAGTTCTTCTCAGCCTTGCCAACATTTCATCCTTTAAAACCATCTTACATCATCCCCCTTATTCAATTCTAATTAATAGCATTTTTGTATTAATATAGTTTTCCCACCTCACCAGTCACAACTTAAACGAACTTTAGTTTTACTATTGTTAAGTTACAAATATTTAAGCACACTTTCATTTATAAATGTTTGCTTTTTGATTTTTGAAAAGAACCTTTTTGCTTGATGGTGCTATATTCAAAGAGACCATATTGTCATACTGAGCACGTGTAAGCACAAGAGGTTTTATTGAATAACCAAATTCTTTCTTAATTGCATCACATATTTCCTGAATCTTTTTTGTTTTCACGTTTCCAATGACAAGGATACTTGCTCTGTCATCTCCTTCGTCCAACATATGAATTTCTTCTGTTTTTTCCTTTGACACAATTGTGGTGAATATATCGAGCGGAGATTTCTTCGGCATAATCCTTTCAAGCAAAAGATATGCCTTTGAGTTTTGGTCAATTTCATAAAATGAGAACACCCCACTTTTTGTCTTTCTTAGGAGTCCGCTTTTTTCCAGCCTCTGAAAAATTCGGAATACAGTCGAGACTGGAATTTTTGTTTTTCTTGAAACCTCACGTATGCCTATAATTTTTTTTCCAGGCATTTCAGAAAGGATAGAAATTGTTTTTTCATCAAACATTGATTTTAGTATGTTTTCCATTATTCTTTCACATGAAATTTTAGTATAAAAATGTTTCTATTTTGGAACGCTGTTTCAAATGTGAAACACCTAATATTTTATATTTGAGTGTTATCTTCTATTTTGTATGGATGTTTTTGAGGCAATATTTGATAGGAGAAGCGTAAGGAGATTTATAACAAAACCTGTTGAGGAAAATAAGGTTGCAAAGATATTGGACGCCGCGAGGTGGGCACCTTCAATAGGAAATCTTCAGGAATGGGAATTCATAGTTGTTAGGGATCCAGGAAGAAAGCTCCAGCTTTCAGAAGCTGCAGTTGGACAATATTGGATTGCACAGTCATCAGTTATAATTATTGTTCTCACTAAGAACGACAGGATAACCCGCGCATATGGGCGAAAAGGGCAGGATTTCTACGTTAAATACGATGCAGCTGCAGCGATTCAAAATATGCTTCTTGCGGCACACTCTTTGGGATTAGGTGCATGCTGGGTTTCGGTTTTTGATGAAATTGCAGTTAAAAGAATTTTAAAAGTGCCAACAAATAATATTGATGTTCACGCTTTGATACCTTTAGGCTATCCAGCAGAAAAACCATCGCCACCTCATAGGCTTGGATTAGAAGGTATAACTTTTTTTGAGGAGTATGGGCAGAGATGGGTGAAAGACACGCCTAAGTTTTTGTAATAACTGTTTAATAGTTAAAAAAGCATATTTCTTTCTTTTTTCCATGAGAAATGCCCGTTTATATGTTTAAATGTATTAAACTCAATATATAACCCTAATTATTGAAAAGTATTTAAATAAAGACACATTAGAATAATTTAATTGAAGTTTCCACGAGCTTTGAATCGAATTCTACCAGCTTGAGCTTTGAATGTTTAAAAGCCAACACCACGATTTCTGTTAGCTTCTTAATACCCATATAGATATTGGATATATAAAAACTTTTCGGTTGGCGCATAAATTGGCTCGCCGGCCTTAAGACGACGGGTAAACGGTAAAACAAAAAAGAGGAGGAGAGAAAAATGAGTTTTATCATACAGGACGCTTTGAAGGCGGCTAAAGAACAAGAAGCAAAATGGAATGAAAGCTTTGTTGGTAAGGCCAACATAAAAGTAATTGGTGTAGGTGGAGCTGGAAACAATATGGGGGACTGGTTGTACCATAAGGGAGTAAAGGGTGCTGAGATTATATTAGCAAATACTGATAAAGCACACCTTGATGCAAGAGAGGCAGACAAGAAAATTTTGATTGGAAAAGAATCCACAAGAGGACTTGGAGCAGGCGGATATCTTGAAGTGGGTGAGCAGGCTGCAAAAGAATCCCTTCCAGAATTGAAGGAAGCATTGAAGAATTCAGACATGGTTTTCGTATGCGCAGGTATGGGTGGTGGAACAGGAACAGGAGCAGCACCCATTACGGCTCAAGTCGCAAAAGAGCAGGGCGCAATAGTTATAGGAACAGTTACAATGCCTTTCAAGATTGAAAAGGCAAGAATCGAAAAGGCAGAAGAAGGACTAAAGAAGTTGAGAAAGAACTGTGACACAGTCATAGTAATTGACAACAACAGGTTGATTGAGATTGCAGGACAGTTGCCAATCAGCCAGGCGTTCGGTGTCGCAAACGAGCTTGTCGCAACAATGATTAAGGGAATTGTAGAAATGATTACAGTTCCATCCCTTGTAAACAGGGACTTCGCAGACATAAAATCTGTCATGACAGGCGGAGGCGTAGCAGTAATTGGTGTCGGCGAATCTGACACAGAAAACAGGGTAGACGAGTCAGTTAAGAGAGCATTGTTGAACCCGTTGCTTGACGTAAGCTATGAAGGTGCACAAGGTGCATTGATACACATAACAGGCGGACCTGACATGACACTTGAAGAAGTAAACAGAGCAGGGGAAATGGTTACAGCAAGCTTGGACCCAGATGCAATGGTCACATGGGGAGCAAGAGTACAGGACAACATGACAGGAAAGATGAGAATAATGACAATAATAACAGGCGTCAACTCACCATATATCCTTGGGCCATCAACATCAAGGAAGGCGGCAGAAAAGGCGCAAAGAGTGTCAAGCGAATTAGGAATAGACATTTTGAGGTGATTTCACCTCTTTTTTATTATTTATTCATGCTAAGCGAGCGCACCCGAGGCAGGTCCTTCCTCCCCCAGGAAGGACTGCCCTCCCCTTACAATTGGGGAAGGGATATCATACTCTCATCCTAGAGAGCACCCCTTTGCCCTTTGGCCCGGCATAGACTATTTCTCACCCCAGATCGGCCGGGCAGGGCACCTTTTAAATTATTTTTAGAACATCGCTTTTGGTTATGTAACCTGGAAGCTTGTGCAATTTGCCTACGCGCATTCTCTTCCTCATTGGGTCCAATCCATAATCTACTTTGTCATATCTCTCTAAAATTTCATTGTAGGGTGTGTCGTCAACATACCTAACTTCTAGCACGTTGACAGTTCCCCTCTCGAAATCGGGAATTAATCTCACATCCTTGTTTTTGTCAATGTTGAAGTTCCAGTAGCACTTGCCGTCAAACTCCCTTGCAATCCCTGTCCTCTCAGCTCCCTCGTCTATGAGGTGTTGCCTTACTATGCTCATTTTCGAGCCAATACTTCCAGGATAATTCTCGCAGTTTTTCGAACAGTTAAATGTCGCGATGCCGTTCTTGATTTCCCTTTTGAATTCCGGTGAAATTATATCTTCCCTCAAAAGCTCGACATCCAAGTCATACATCTTCCTGCCTTCTATATATCTTCCTTCCAGTTCCTTGACAATTAAATCTGGGCGTTCGTGAAGAGTATATGGGATAACCGGCTCGCCGTCGAGCATGGGCTTGCAATGGGTTACAACTTCCTCAAGGGATGGAATAACCTCCCGTAATGGATACGCCATAATCATCGCGGATATGTGCGCGCACGCCATTCTTGGATTATTGAATTCGTCCGAACCTGAGTGATATGTGTAATCCTTGCAGCTGCAGGTAACATCAAATGTGTTTAATATATCCCCATTTATTTTTGGGATTCCCTTTAACATTACGGTGTGGGCGACGATTCTGTTTCCATTTTCATCACTTCTTCCGCCATGCCCCCTGGATTTTACAGTCCCGTAGCCGACGGTGCCCCCTTCGGAAGCGCCGAGCAACCCCTCCCGGTTGATTAAGTTCTTGCTTCCTTTCTTTTTCATGACTGCCTTTTCAAGCTCAGAGAAAGGATAATTCGAGAAGTTGTTCCACTCCGCTTCCAAGATATCTCTTGGCAGAATCATGGCTATACCCTCTGCCGTTCTTGATGGTGTGAAGAAAATTTTTCTTTGTCCATAATTAAGAGTTATACCATACCCGTCCGGAATTAAGCCCATTATCTTTGTATTTTTTGGCATTTCTATCACCACTTTTAAGTAAGATATTTTATATGTGTAAATATTATATCTTTTGTGATACACCGAAATATTTATAAATAGTTATTACTATAAAGTAGTCAAAATAAACACAATTGGGAGCAATGTTTATAAACACAATCAATTATACTCTCAATTCCGCGAGGTGAAAAGATGATTAGTAGATTTGGAAAATATCCACTGGGGGAATCTGAACAGTACACTCCTTTAGCTAGAGATGATAAACATATAACTTCAACAGGCATAGGTTCTGTTTCGTTTAAGGTAGCGAGAGGGGAATCGCCAATTGAAAAGATTGCGAAAGGTGATATTGATATGCCTGAAACAGGAGCAAGGTTGGGTAATTATACACCATTTGGTTACATTCGCGCGATGTTAAGGGATATAAAACAAAATCACAAACAATATAGGTTGTAATTCTTCTTTTTTTTGTTGAGTTTGTTGCTCAAAAGAAACTTAATAAACAAAACATTCTTTTAATTTAACATGGCTAAGGCAGGAGATTTAGTAGAAATTATCACCAAGGTAAAAAAATACAAGGGTATCCTTATGCCTGAGCCGAAAATTCTGAAGAGCAAGACGATAGTCATAAAGCTGGACTCAGGATACAACATTGGCATTGAAAAAAAGAAAGTAAAGAAAATAAAGCTTCTCAAGAAAGCCAAACCGAAAAAGGAAAAAAGGAAAAAAATCAGGCAAAACAAAAAACTGCCAACTGTTTCAATTCTTTCTACAGGCGGAACGATTTCCTCGAGAGTAGATTACACTACTGGGGGAACTTACGCGTCATTGACGGCAGACGATTTCATCGAAATGGAGCCTAAGCTCTTGAAGTTCGCGGACGTTCGCGCCAAGCAGATTCTCCAGATTATGAGCGAGGATGTCCACCCTGATGACTGGATAAAAATTGCCAAGGCTGTAAAGAAAGAACTTGACAAAAAAGAAGTCGCGGGAGTAGTGATTACTCACGGAACAGACACTCTTCATTACACCGCTGCCATGCTCTCGTTTATGTTCCCGAAGCTTTCAAAGCCCGTTGTTTTGGTTGGCGCGCAGCGCTCAACGGATAGGGGGAGCAGCGACACGTTCATGAACCTAATCTGTGCGACAATATCCGCAACCCAGAAAATCGGGGAGGTCATGGTTTGCATGCATGCCAATCCCGACGACAACTTCTGCTATCTCCATAGAGCCGTGAAAGTCAGAAAGATGCACACCAGCAGAAGAGACGCGTTTCGTTCGATAAATCAATTTCCAATCGCAAAAGTTTTTCCCGATGGAAGAATTGAAAAGATTATACCTTCCAAATCTCCGGACGAGGAAACAGAGTTGAATATTAAAATAGACAAGAAAGTCGCAATTGTTTATGTTTACCCCGGGATGAACCCAAAGATTTTAGAAAATTACTCGAAATATCATGGAATTGTTCTGATGGGTACCGGACTTGGACATGTTCCTCATAATTTAATTGCTAAAGTTAAGTCGTTGACTAAAAAGGGAATTCCTGTTTGCATAACCTCACAGTGCCTTTATGGAAGGACCCATGAGTTTGTGTATTCAAATTTGAGGAAGCTGAGGAACGCGGGAGCCATTTTCTGCGGAGATATGCTTCCAGAAACGGCTTACGTGAAACTTATGTATGTCTTGGGCAAGACAAAGAAAGTCGAGAAAGTCAGGGAAATGATGCAGACAAATCTTAAGGGAGAAATTAACGATGCTATAAGCGTCGAGATGTTTTTGAATTAGGTGATGAAAATGACGCATTTGGTTGTTTATGTAATGAAAAAAGATGTGAAAGGCAAATCGATAGATGATATATTCTCGGATGAAATATTATCCAAACTGCCGACTGAAGAGGAAGTTGAGCTGATTGACGAGCCAAATGGATACACTATGCAGGTAAATCTTGGATGGTTCCCTGATAGAAAAGAACTTCGTGTGGCGCTTGCGAATATAGACATAAATCTCAGCAGGGAAGGCATCGACAACTATATGTTATGGGTTGGCGTGAACACCCTAAATATGAGCGGGCTTTTCTATAAAGCGCTTAATGGTGAGGACGTCAATTCCAAGATTGAGAATGAGTTGGAAAGGGTATATTCAAATGAACTACAAAAAAGTAGGGCTTAAGTGCGGGCTTGAAATTCATCAGCAGCTGGACACTCACAAACTTTTCTGTAGCTGTCCCTCTATCCTAAGAGATGACAAGCCCGACTTTGAGGTCAGAAGAAAACTAAAGGCACTCGCGGGAGAAACTGGGAAGGTGGATGTGGCCGCTAAATCCGAGGAGCAAAGAGAAAAAATGTTTATATATCAGGGATACAATGACACAACCTGCCTTGTGGAGCTTGACGAAGAGCCGCCGCACAAATTGAATGAAGAGGCGCTTAGAATCGCACTTCAGATTTCAATGCTTCTTAAGATGAATCCTTATGATGAAGTCGAGATTATGAGGAAAACAGTCATAGACGGCTCGAATACTTCTGGCTTTCAGCGAACCGCTTTAGTTGCAGAGGATGGATATATAAAAACAAGCGAAGGAAAAGTCAGGGTTAACATGCTCGCTCTTGAAGAAGATTCTGCGAGAAGGATAAGCGAAACTCAAAATTCAGTTACTTTTCGACTTGACAGATTAGGAATTCCTCTTGTTGAATTAAGGACTGAGCCGGATATATTCACTCCTCAAATGGCAAAGGATGCTGCCGAAAGAATTGGCTTATTAATAAGGATGACCGGAAAAGTCAAAAGAGGAATAGGGACAATCCGCCAGGACGTAAATGTTTCCATAAAAGGAGGAACCCGCGTCGAAATAAAAGGCGTCCAAGCATTACAGGACATTCCAAAGATGATTGACTTGGAAATCGAAAGACAACAAAATTTAATTGAGATTTCCAAAAAACTCAAGCAGCGCAAAGCAAAGTTAGAAAACAAGTTTCATGACATAAAGAAAATTTTCGAGAAGACGGAGTCAAATCTAATCAAGAAGGCAGTTGAAAGGGAAGATGATATAATTGCCGTAAAACTTTCAGGATTTCACGGCTTGCTCAAGAAAAGACTTCAGGGGGAAAAATATCTCGCCCGCGACATGGTTGAGTATGTAAAACATTTCACTGGTATTCGTGGATTCATACATTCCGATGAGCTTCCAAATTACGGGATTTCCGAGAACGAAATCTTTCAAGTCAGGAAATTGTTGGGATGTAGGAATGAGGACGCCTTCGCTTTTGTGATTGCTGAGAGGGAATTAGCTGAAAAAGCACTTTTCCACTTGATTGATAGATGTAAGCAATATATCAAGGGAGTCCCAAAAGATGTCAGGGATGTCAGCGAAGACGGGACGACGAGATTCCTCCGCCCAATGCCCGGCGCCGCGAGGATGTATCCTGAAACAGATGAAATTCCTGTTCCAATTTCAAAAGATATGTTAAAGAGGATAAAAGTTCCGGAAACGCCGGAGGAGAGGCTTAAGAAATTCAAGA
>WALP01000003.1 GCA_015522785.1 Candidatus Parvarchaeota archaeon | reverse complement strand
ATAATCAGATGGCAGCTCAGTGCCAGGGCAGGTCTGAATCGAAGAAGGCACAAAGGCAGAAAGTTATCGAGGATGGGCTAACAAAGCCCTGAACCGTAGCGCTTGGGACCGCGCGGACGCGGCCTCAAGCGTCCGGTTAGGGCAGTCGTTCGGCTCACCAAACAACAAAAACACCTTGACAGAAATGATGACTTTAAGTAGCATAAACGCATGAAATACTTAGAGTCTAATAAAATATATTTGGGCCGGTCTGAAAGCAAGATGCTTGAAATAAAACCGGGTTCAATTGCGCTTAGTTTTTGGTCGCCCCCTTATTTTGTCGGTAAAAATTACGAAAAGGATGAGACCTACGATTCATGGCAGATGATGCTAAAAAAAGTTATTGAGAATCATGCTACTGTACTCAAGCCAGGTGGTTTTCTTGTTATCAATATAGCCGATATTCTTTGCTTTAAAGACGAAAATATACCCAAAGTTCAGGCATTGAATATTTCTCAACAAAGATGTGCCGTGACGCGAGAAATGGTCATAGAAGCCAAAGAACAAAATCCGTCATTTAATAGATATCAGTTAGCAAAACTACTCGGTTGTAGCGAACAAACGATAGACCGGCGTTTAAATGGCAATAATATTCGTGGAGGCAAGTATCAAACTCAAACAAGGGTAAAACTTGTTGGAGGTAATTTAGAAAAATACGCTTATGATGTTGGCTTGTATCTTTATGACAGAAGAATTTGGGCAAAAGACCCTTCTTGGGCCAACAGTAGGTGGACATCGAATTCTTATAAAGCTGTGAGTGAGTTCGAAGATTTATATATTTTTTGGAAACCTGGCGAATATGTTGTTGACAAGCGAAAACTGTCAAAAGCCGAATGGAGGGAGTGGGGAGCTAGAGGCATATGGTATATAAAAAGCGTTAGGAAGAATGACGATCATGAAGCAAAATTCCCTTTCGAATTAGCAGAGCGTATCATTAAAATTTTTAGCGCCAAAGGAGATATAGTTCTAGACCCATTTATGGGAAGCGGAACAACAGCTATCGCCGCTATAGCGAATGAAAGGAAATATATTGGGATAGAAAAGGAAAAAAAATATATTGAACTAGCACAAAAACAACTTAATGCTTATGCGAAGCAAATTCCATTATTCGGATAGAGTGATATCCTGTACTCGCCAGCTGGCGATATCCACCAAAATATCAAAACTTATTCGGCAACGAACCTTAAGCGGGTTTTTTCCTTTGTCATCTTTTCCTGGAAACAATAACGATGGGAAATGTTTTAAGTAACCGGGTTTCTCCTACAACAATAACCCGTTAGGTATAGTCACAATAGTCAATCTTTGGAGAGGTTGCCCAGACTCTCCGTTTCCTTCGAGAGACTTCATCTTGTAAACTGGTTTTACAGCCATTAAAATGACAGGTAGTATAGTGCCATCGCTTAAAATGTATATCGGCGGGACACTACAATGAAAATCGTGAGAAGTGCGTTTGCCAACTGCTTGCATCACTTCATTTGAGACACCAGTCTCTATTTCATCCCATCTCCCGTCACCACTAATTTGGTTGTGTGACATTACGGTATGAGCAAAATCATCTCTTGGGCCGACAGATTTAATGTCAATAAACAACCAGCAAGAATTTGTGTATCCACCGGTAATTTCGTTAATATCTTTATGCGTTAGCACAAACCGTTGGTCGGGTCCTGTTGGAATGCCGGTATCCTTAATGCCGTATTCTGTAGCAAGAAACCTTCCTAATTTACTTCCAACAGCATGTTCACCAACCTCTATCCAAGGGTATTGGTCACCTTTTGGTTTTCTGCCACGGTCATCGGGAGGGTAGTTTTGCCAAAAAGGAAACAAATAGGAGGCTTCATTATAATCGGCCTCAATTTCTTCAATATTATTTTTGAGTAATCTTGTTATAGAGTTTGCAAAATATTTTTCAAGCTCTATTAACTTGTCGAAATTATCTGTAAAATATTTTTTGGCATCATTATATCTCTGGTATTGAAGTTTTCTAAATTTATTATACATTATTTTTTATATTCGTTTATTAACTCGCCTACCATGACATCAAGTGCTTCGGCAATAGTTTCAAGGGTTTTCAAGGTAATGTTCCTTTCTCCTCTCTCGACAGCCCCAATATATGTTCGATGAAGGCCGCACTTGTCAGCAAAATCTTCTTGGGATAAATTACGTTCTTTCCGAAGATTGCGAATTTTTAGGCCAACATGCTTATTTAATGTCACATTTTGATCCATGTAAAACTATTAGCGAGTTGCTATATAAAAGTCTACATACTATAAGTAGCAATAGCCGAACGAGTCAATTAACCTGACCCGCAACTCGTCGGCGATTTTTTGTGTAGACTCAAGCACATAGCCGGCAATAAAGTTAAGACATAGCTGCACGGCGGGCAGGTTATCTCAAACGTTGGGCTGATAGAAGATTATGAAGAAGATTCCACTCGAAGACCGAACTGCTAAGTTTGATATAGCTCTGTCCTTCGCAGGCGAGGACAGAGCATACGTGGCACGTGTGGCGAACTACCTCGTCGAAAATGGAATACTCGTTTTCTTCGATGATTTCTACAGGGTTGACCTTCTTGGCAAGGAGCTTGTCACATGGCTGAGACACATCTACGGGGAGAGGTCAAAGTATTGCGCTGTTTTCATATCCCAGCATTACCGCCGCAAGAGATGGCCGAACACAGTTGAAAGACAAAGCATCCTTGATCGTGCTACACAGGCCGACGACGACTATGTTCTTCCGGTGGTATTGGACGATTCTTGGCTAGACGGCCTCCCTACGACCATCGGATTCATTGATGCGCGCAAGCATTCTGAAGAAGAGGTTGGTCAAGCTATTGTAGACAAATGCGGTGGCATCAGAGCACAATTGAACGAGGAAACCATCTTCCGTGTTCTTGCATCTGATGACGCCTTCACTGGACGATTCATATGGCTTTTCGGTCAGCGCGATGAGTTTTGGTACGACCACTATGAACGTCCCAACGAAACAATCCGGAAAGCAGATGCTTGTGCATCACTTCTGAAAACGTATGGCTTGTGTAAGTATGATACCAACTATCCACTTGAGGACAAAGACATCTACGTCTCCGCATCTCTGACAGACAGAGGAAAGAGATTTAGAGAGTTCTTCGCTAAGTGGCTCTTGCCGCAATCCAGGATTGACTTTTCGGCTGAGAAGTTGATTCATTCGCTTATGATGCTCGTTCCTCTTCGGTCCCGGCTATGGGATAGTCTCCCGGAAAAAGAGAGGAATACATTGACTTACTCAGTGGAAGACTTATCAAAGGCTACTATTGACTATTGTCTGTCAAAGCCTTCGGCTCTTGATTTCGCCACGCATAAGGAGCGGCTTCAGTCCTTTTTTCATAGTATCCAGAATGCGCACTCACGAGAGGATGTGATTGCCACTTTTGCTGCAATAAAGGAAACAAAACCATACTGGTGTACTCCGTATTTCGATTCTGGCGACTTGATGGTTCTGAAACTTGCGAGAGAGAAGATCGAAAAGGAAGCCCAACAAACGGATGCACCTGACAAAAAATAGCTGCGCAATTTTTTGCAGGTGATCCTGGACGTTCGGTGTTGAAAACAGATAAATGGCAAAAGTTTGCTATATTATTGCTGGTCCGAATGGAGCTGGAAAGACGACATTTGCGAAAGAATTTCTCCCAGAGGAAGCTAAGTGTCTCAATTTCATTAATGCAGATTTGATAGCGGCAGGATTAGCGCCATTTCGACCGGAAGGGGCAGCAATAAAGGCTGGTAAATTGATGATTCATCAAATTGACGAATGCATCAAAAAAGGAGAGTCATTTGCATTTGAAACGACATTGAGTGGGAGAACATATATAAAGAAAATCAATGAGATGAAATCTAAAGGCTATAAGATCGTTATATATTTTTTAAAATTGGCCTCAGTAGATTTGGCAATAGAACGTGTGAAACTGCGTGTATCCGAAGGAGGACATAATATTCCTGTGGATGATATCAAACGTCGTTTTGAAAGAAGCTGGATCAACTTTCAAGCACTTTACAGACCATTGGCCGATGGATGGACAGTTTTTGACACCTCGGGATCGGAACCGGTCATTATTGGTAAATCGGGGTAGCATCATGAAAAATCAACATGAAAGTTATGCTATAAAGGGGTTAAAGGCATTGAAGAGGGCTGCAAAGAAGGCAGCAGAAGATGCCATGAAGAACAATCTGAAAATACCAATATGGAAAGACGGCAAAATAGAATACATCATTCCAGAGATTGATACCGAACAAGGCGCTCCAGGGGACGCCAAATAGCTCGGCGGTAGTTGTTACGCCGTGCCCCGCATCAAGTTCATTGCAAGTTGTAGGTTGGTTGCCCCGCAGATTTGGCGCCCCTGAGCTTTCACGTTCGGCGGCCAATACCGACCTCCGAGCGTAACTTAAAAAGGAGAAGATCATGAGAAAAAGTCTGGTGAAATTATTTTTGGTAACAGCAGCTCTATTATCATTTTGCGCCATATCAACTGCTGGGGATCT